>NZ_JBYCCV010000068.1:0-21703 GCF_057473825.1 Aliterella sp. E5.1 | reverse complement strand
ATTGGCGTTCCCAGAGGAGCTATCAAAGAGCGACTTGTCTTCATCCATCAAATCTTTGGAGTGGTTGCATAATTCAAACTCCTCCCACAGGGCTTTTCTATTCTCACCCAGTTTTTGCAACACAACCACAATCCCCAAGAACTTTAGTGCTTCACGACGGTAGTAACGCTTGCAGTGACTTGCCATGCAGGCAAAGGTCAAGCAACCCCTCATACCAAGTTGCGTTCTAAAAAATCATCCTTAATTCAGGAAAAGTGGCTATACCCCAGGAACCCTGCTGCTATGTCGGAGCGCAACTTAGTATCAATAGGAGTTATTGACGCTGGGGAGGGAGCAATCGCAAGATTCAGGGTTGAGAAGGAATTGTCGGACATGAAAGAGAGGAGGCTTGCGATCACGCCCTTCCCAGGTGCGGTTAGCCATCCGTATGCACTCAGGGCGAGACGATTATGATCGCGCATACGGCGTATGCAGCAAACTCGCCGCCCTGCGTTTAGCTTCTTCTCCCCGCCTGTCGTACCGCGCGGTGGTCACGGGACTTGCGTGACCCATGAGATTTTGCACCGTAACAATATCTACTCCTGCGTCTATCATGTTGCTGGCAAATGTGCGGCGGAAGTCATGAGGTGAGAACGATGCAATCTGAGCCTCTTTCCCTCGCTGCCGCAAAATATCCAACACTGCTTGGTCAGTCATCCGCCGCCGCTCAAAATTACCTCCTCTGCGTGTGGGATAAAACAACGCCCCTGGTTCGTTCCCGCGCCAATTTAGCCAGTCCAAAAGCGCCGCTGTCGCTCCGTCATCCAGGTAATTTGTCCGGTCTTTACCGCCCTTCCCCGACCGCACTATCAAACAATTATCCTGTTCGTTCCAATCAGCTAAATCTACCGCCACTACTTCTGAACGCCGCAAACCTGCCCCATACAACACTGCGATTAATGCTGCATCGCGGCTACCCTTCACAGACTTATCTTGGGCGCAGACATGAAATAGGGCTTGTACTTCCCCGATGCTCAAAGCCCTACCAGTCAATAACCTTTGCCCAGTTTTACGCTCGATGGCGATTGCCCGATGGTAATTTTCCGCCGACATCAGTCCTAGCTTCCACGCTTCTTCAAGTACCCGACTTAGCGCCGCCATCATTTTATTAGCAGTGCTGGAGGCATAGCGATCGCTCAATTGAACGTAGATAGCTTGAGTATGCTGATACCTTAAGGATGCCCAAGGAAAATTAATTGCGTCTAGCTTGCCAGCACTGACAAGAGTAGCGATCGTCTCCAGCGCTCCTCGCATCGTTCGCCGCGATGACAAACTTAATTGGGACAAATAGACTAACGCTGGATTTGTGCTAGTTCCTGAAACAGAGATAGTGAGACTTGATAGAGAAGATAAGCTTAAAGGCGGCTGGTTCACAAATCTATCTCCAATCTTCAAGTTTTAAATTCTCTACTCGGTTGAACTCCCGTAGATTATGGGTAACTAACGTCAAGTCACAAGCTAAAGCGATAGCGGCTATCTGGAAATCGTAAGCACCGATAGGAGTTCCCTGAGCTTGTAATTGCGACCGAATATGACCACAAACGAGTGCAGAGTCGCCGTCAAAAGGTAAGCTTTGAAATGCGCCAAAAAATCGTTCCAACAATGCTAAATTCTGTTGCTGCCGAGAACTACGGTAAGCACCATAATAAAGCTCAAATTTGACCACATCGCACAATATTATTTCTGTTGGCGATCGCGCCTGTAGATTCTGAGAAATATTCTGATTGCGACCATTAAGGTAGCCAATACAGGTATTTGTATCTAACAGGTAACTCATGTAAATGATAGACGCTCAGAAATATCCCCTTGAGACTCACGGAGCAGAGGCTCCCCTTCCCAAGTTCCAAAAGTTTGCTCAAAAAAACCTGGGTCCCAACCTAATTTCTCTGGCGAAGGAGCATCATTCATAGAGGGTAACGATTTAACTATTACTGTGACAACTATATCTGTATCAGTCATATCTACCGGAACTTCCAATTTTAGAATGCCATCGCTGCCTACATGAGAGCAAATATTGATGGTTTGTTCAATTTGAGTCATTTTTTTGAGTCACAACCGCTAATTGCCTAATTATGCCATTTTACCATATAGCCTTTGAGAAGATACCTTCTCATAAGCTATTTTAGAGACGCTAACTCTAGCTAAACTCTAACGACGTTGAATAGGGTACAATAACTCTTAATTGCTTTTTTGGTTTCCTAATATGACTCCCAGCAAAACTAAATTTAGCTTGCAAGAATTTTTGGACTTGCCTCAAAGTAGCGATCGCTCTGAATTAGTTAACGGAGAAATTGTTAATAAAGTGTCACTTACAAGTCCTCATAGCCGCGCTCAAAAACTCTTGCTGATAATGCTCAATGATTGGTGCGAACGGACTAATCTTGGTGAAGTTAATCCAGAATGGACTATTGCTCTAAAACGTAATGGGATTGATTGGGTCCCCGTTCCCGATCTCACGTATATTTCTTACGAGCGTGTTCCGGCGGACTGGGATGGGCAAGGACTATGCCCAGGGATTCCAGAATTAGTTATAGAAATTATTTCTCCTGGTCAAACTTTTGGCGGCATGACAAGTAAGGCAATAGATTATCTGCAAGCTGGAGTTAAGCGGGTCTGGGTAGTAGACAATCAATCGGAATCAGTCACCGTTTTTGGCAATAGTGAGTTTCCTCAAACTTTTTGGATTAACGACACAATTACTGATGTTCTGCTACCAGAACTCGCGATCGCCCTTACCGATATATTTGCATTGAGGCGACTTCCTCATGCCGAATAGAACCCGTCGAAACAGATTAACCATTGAAATTCCCGCTCCCCAATTTGACCTCTACGAATTTTTGACCCTCTACTGGAACGAGCAAGAGCGAACGGTAAAAGTGGTAAGGCGCTGGTTCGATTTAGAAGACGAGCGGTGGTTGTACAAAATCCAGGGGTCTGAGGTACTTTATCCAGAAACTGCTTTCTCTAGTGTTGAGGCAGTCTCCTGATGCCAATAAAAGCCAGTGACAAGTGCAGGCAGTGCAGTAAGCTCTCTGTTGAAAGTGCGATCGCGCGTCATGGCGAACAAGGCGACGGCTGCTGGTCGGGAGAACTTTGCCACAAGCGCCGTACCTATTACAAGAAGCGCGACTTGTACAACCGCAACCGTCGCCTCAAGTATGGCGGGGAGAAGGAGTCTGCGGCGCAATTAGAGCTTACTGATATTCCTACTGTCCCGGCGTTGATTATTTACTTCTACCGCCAACGCAAGGACGAGCCGCTTCATGCCGTATCGGTTGAGTTGTGGATCGGACAGCAGAGAAAGGCAACTCGCGAACCAGTCCATACTCTAGGTTGGACGGGAGCGCACGTCAAAGACTATATCACTGGTGCAATCGCTCAATTTAATCGGCAGTACGAAGTGAATATTAATGGGGTTGCGGCGACGGTAGAACTCAATCCTGGGTTATGTCCGCTTGTGCCTTGTCCACTAAAAATTAACTCAGAAGAATTTTGATGCCTACATACACGCAGCTAGAACTCGATTTATGGGGCGATTTGAAGTCTGCACTTAATAAACCAGATGTGGCAGATTTTCAGCAACTTTGGCAAGACTTGGAGAGTGCGATCGCTCCTCTGGAGAATAACCAACAACTGCACGTCGCGGCGGAAGCTATTTCCCAGATTGTCGAGGTTTATGTCAAACGAGCTAATGGTATTTTAGCTAGTTTGGAAGTTACAGATAATAGCCTGGGTCCCGTCCTAGATGATGACTTTTTATCTGGCTTAATGAGGCAATCGATGTCCCTCGATCTGTCGGACTTGATGGAAGAACTTGCTGTTGATACTGAAGTTAATTCCGATCTTGGGTCAAGGGTATCAGTATTAGATCGCACCGAAGCTAGGGCTTTGGCAAGGAAAGCTAGGGCCCAGATGAGAAAGGAATTGAAGGGTTTGGCGGAACAAGAGAATATTCCTAAGTGGCAGAATGCGATCGCTCTCTAGATGAGCCAGCACCAGGGGACGAAAGTGTCTCTATGGCTAATTGCAGCAGGCTCTACAAATGCCCTTAGTTGAAGTGTGGTTGGGTCTGCTGCATTCTTCGATGCAGTATCAGTGGGAGGAGCAGGGGGAATTTTATCGGGAAACAAAGGATATTTGGATTTGGGGTTAGAGCGATCGCTTTTTCATAACCATAGAAGAATTACAGGTTTTCTCTAGCATTAACACTCCCCCGACTTATTGAATCGAAACTATTCAGTATTTTATTCAGTCTTACGTGTTTAGGACTATCTGGTAAAAATTTGTTGGCAGAAAATGCAGTTATTGAGGAGCTATTTTTGCTTTAATAACTTCGTATCATACTCAAAAGTGAAAAGTAAATTAGATGCCCGAAATACCGACAGAATTGCAATGGGAAAGACTATGTAGTTTGGTATCTGCACTGTCGTCAACCCGAAGATATATTTGCATAATGGAAATAGTAGGAGGATTCTTATACGTCACAACCCAATCTTGCGATGCAGAGAACTTACAGACTTATATTTTGGATTCACAAGGGGAACTACTATGAACTCATCGGAAATAATGCACCTTAAACATGAGCAAATTCCTGCCTATGTCGAAACTCAAGCAGCGCTAGGTCGCGATCGCGTATCTATCCTCAAGGAAATTGCTGCTTTGAGAAATGATGTGACACTGCTCTCAGTAGCAGATGAGCAAGACACTTTTCGACAAAAAATCGAGGCTACTATTGAGTCTTTTTAGGAATAGAAGCACCCTGCATAAACTAAGTTATGAACTTTTCTGCCAATTGGAATTAATAACAAATCCCACAATGCTACTAGCAAACTACCACAAGAATTTTGACAAGTAGAGTGAGATTAGAGAAATTGAAGAAAAACCGAAACTCCAATGCTAGAGGAATATATCAACAACCTCAACGCAGAAGAACGAGCATATTCATATCAATTAACGCCCAAGGGTAAATGTCCAGCTCGTGTGTTCAAGCGCGCACGTATCCTGCTGCTTGCCGATGAAAGCCTCGTTCAAACATCGGCGACTAACCACGAGCCATAGCGTTGAATTAACGCTTTAATAAACACAAGTTCCTCTAGAGAAGGTTCGCCTAATACGTCTAGGTAATGCCAGCCTCGTTCGCAGCTAATCAGCATTTCTTCGGGTGTAAAATTCTTAATATTCTCAATCTGCCAGCAAATAGCTTTAAGAAAAGGTAATTCTCCGGGTATTTGAAGTGAGGACATCATAAAGCTGCAAAAATCGAACTTTTTATATATTCATACTATCTTGCATTAAGTACGCGATCGCTCTTTGGACGGCACAGCACCAGGGACAAAAAGTTTCTTTTTGGCATTTGCAGCAGGCGTTAAAGATGCCCACAGTAGAGGTTTGGCTGGAGTACCCAGTGCCGATGCTAACAAGAGCCAGTAATAAATGCAGGCAGTGCCAGTAAGCTTTTCCTAGAACAGGCAATTGCGCGTCGCGGAGACTTGGGCGATGGCTGTGGGGCAGGTGAGCGCAGTTACTGTCTAAGCCAGCCATAACTGAAGATTAACTATATCTGTTGTTGAGCGAGAACTTTGGCTCGACCGTGCCGATTGATTTTCATTGTCCCAACAGTAGACCCTCTATCACAGCCTACACCTGCTCTAAGACCTAGCGATCCCCATTTCTACGTCTAAGGATATAAGTTTGTTCAACCAGTGAGATATTAATGAGATATTAAATTGAAAAATCAATTCAGATATAAACTTATGGCAATCGAGCGAGAGCTTCAATCTCTTTTTAATACCTTAGATGGCGATCAAGGCGATCAAGACGGCAAAGTCTCCATTAATGAGCTTTTTTTAAGTCCTGGCTTAAGTGCAATCATCTCATCAGAAACAGGTATCAGTAGCCCCCAGGAGTTAATATCACGGTATGCTTCAGACGAAGACGGTAGTATTACCTTTGAAGAATTAAAGGCAGCAGTTAAGAACGCAAATAATTTAACCTAGCAGTCAAAAAACCCAATACCAAATACCCTACATCCCTCTCTAACCCACGCTTTGAGGGATTTGAAATTTCTAGGTCATTGGTGAATCGCTCTTCCCTTCAGGATAGAGGAGGAGGTGAAAGGCTAACTGTAGGCGATTGTGGGAGGGGACAGGAGCGATCTCATCTACAGAATATTGATGTCGCTGGACTTGTCAGACATGATGGAAGACTTGTTTGCAGCATAAGATTCCCTTCTTTAATGCTCGTGGTGGCTCCATAATAACGCTAATTGACAAGAAAGCTGCTAGAGAGATCACGCGCCAAGCGCGCGAAGTTAGTAAAAAAAGATTTACTAGAATTAGCAGGAAAAGAAAATATTGAGTTATGGCAGCAGGTGATCGCTCACTCGATACAACACCAGGTCGAGAAAGTTTTTCTATTGCAACTAGAGTAAGTTCTAGGTATTCCCTTAGTAGAGGTATGGCGCTTGGCTGCTGTATTCCCCTACGCTTTATCAGTGGGATGGTACGGGGGAGTTTTACAAAGAAGTACGGGATATCTGGGTTGGCAGTAATGGCGCAAGATATGCAAGTTCTCTTCACTTATTTTAGATAATGGTAGATGCGGTAGTAGCGATGAAAGTTCCATCATACTGACATATCCCTTTGACCGCTATAGGCGGCAAATAATGATGGATGTCCTTTCAAATACCCTTTTTTGTGCTAACGCCTGTTCTCTGTTTCACCAGTTCAGCTAGATTTTGGGAAACTTTTAGGCAACAAGGTTTTTCAAATATATAGGCAAAGTTATTCTCATGAAGAATTATTGCTAACACCTAATACCTTACGTAAAACACAACTGTCACTCTGAGTAATAATTAACAGTCCAAAACTACTGGTTTTGACGGTTGCAGACAATACATAAATGCGCTGTAAATCAGACGGAGAAAATATATCAATGACAGACCCAATTCTTTTCTGGAACGAAGTTGCCCTTGAAGCCAATCGGGTAAGCCATACTAAAGAAGGTAAGAGGGAACAAAACGGTCCGACACTTAGTTCTCGCGCCTTGGCAATTGTCCACTTGGCAATGTATGACGCTTTTGCTGGTATTGTCAAAGACCCAAATAATCTGCCACCTTATCTAACTGAATTACCAGAGCCTGTTACGGGCGCATCGGTAGACGCGGCAGTAGCAGCCGCAGCTTACACAACTTTGTCAAGTTTGTACCCAAGTCAAAAAACATTTTTTGGCTTCATGCTGTCTTTTTTTAACTCTGTACTATTAGGGGTAGATGTAGATAAAAACTCTCAAGCAGGACGTAACTTTGGGTTGACAGTCGCTCAACAAATTCTTGCTGAGAGAGCAAATGACCCCAACGCGGATGCTTCTGGTTATCAGCCTTCACTAGCTCGTGGTAAACATCGCCTAGATCCCAACAACCCCGATCAAGGTTTTGATGCACCTTTCTATGGAGCGCGCTCAAAAGGTTTTGCTATTACGGCTCGACACGAGCTTGACGCGCCACCTTGGAATGATGCTGAGTATTTGAAGGCATTGAAACAAGTACGCGTTAAAGGTATCGCTCCTGAACTGATGGGAACATTGCCGGAAAACATTGATGATGACAAACGAGATCCCGAAGAAACTTTAATTGGTCTTTTTTGGGCGTATGACGGTGCTATAGGGCTAGGGACACCACCGCGTTTGTACAACCAAATTGTCCGCCGAGTGGCAATTGCTAAAGGCAATACGGTTGCTCAAAATGCTCGTTTGTTCGCATTAGTAAATGTGGCAATGGGGGATGCTGGAATTTTGGCGTGGGACCAGAAATATCTCTACGAACTCTGGCGACCTGTTGTTGGCATCCGCGAAGACGACCTCTCAATAGGTCCAGCGGCGACACACGCTAATAATACAATTTCCAATTGCGGCGATCCAGGGTGGTTGCCTTTAGGTGCGCCAAGAACAAATTCCATGAGCAGAGATTTCTGCATGAGAAAAAACTTTACACCTCCCTTTCCAGCATACCCTTCAGGACATGCTACGTTCGGTGCTGCTGCCTTACATATCACGCGGCTCTTCTACGGTATAAGTGTTTGCGATCGCAACCCCGATCAATTGTTCTGTAACCTTGACTTTGTATCTGAAGAACTCAACGGTATTAACAAAGATAATCAAGGCACGATCCGACCAAGACATTTACGTGACTTTCCTAATGGATTGTGGCAAATGATTATTGAAAACGGTTTGAGCCGCGTTTTTCTTGGTGTTCACTGGGTCTTTGATGCTTTTGCTGTCATAGACAATAACGAACCCGACCTCTCTAGAAACATTGGGGGAGTGCCGCTTGGTCTGACAATTGCGGAAGACATTTTCTGTAACAGAATGCAAAAATCAAACGTCGGTCCAAGAACATGAAGTAACATCTTATTGTCATTTCAATCTAAATATTGGCGGCAGATGTGTAGTTTTTACAAACATTAGCACCTATGCAAGAGCCATCCGTGCGGTCTTTTAAGTTATGCCTTCTGACCGCCGGATAGGATAATAGACCATGCTTGATTTGATAAGATTAGACTCGTTTTGTTGGTAATTGCCGATAAAACGAGTTCAAACAAGCAGCACGTCAGCAATATGACTGCGTTGAATCCGAACTTTGGGACACTGACAAGCTTCCCCACCCATGAATTGTTTTATTTCACTCTAAACCTTAAATACCCCAACGGCTTCAGCTTCTTATCTTTAGAAATCCTGAAACTTCGAGTGGAGCGCTGTGCTGCAATTGTTCATGTCCCTAATTTGTTTCGTCACTCCATTGATAGCGAACGCTTCCCTCGCTGTCATCAACATAGCAATTCGTCTCAAAGGTAAATCTAAAACTTACAATTTAAGCAACTACTATCCATTTTTTCTGTGCCTTACTCTCCACCCCCGCGCAAGCTCCCCTCCACAGACCGCCGCGACCGCGAATTCCTCTACCTCCACGAAGTTGATGCCCTCATCGCTGCCTGTCGCCAAACCCGCGCCCCTATCCGCAATCAAGCTATAGCTATGCTGCTGTTCTGCCAAGCCCTGCAACCATCGGAAATCTGCTGGCTACGCTGGTGCGACCTTAATTTCATTGCTAATACTCTCCTGGTGGTTCGTAATCGCTCCAAGTCACTCCGCATACAACCGCAAGTTGTAGTCAACCAGCAGCCTTTGTGTCTTGCGGAAATTGAGATTTTGCAGGAATTAGTACAACAGAGCTAGACTGACTGGATATTAGAGAGCGAAAGGCAACAACGCCTAAGCGATCGCTCCTTACACCACATCGTTCAACAAGCGGGCGTTGTAGCTGGTTTGTCAATTCCTGTCCATCCTTATATGCTACGCCGTTCTGGGCTATATTACCGCGCTGCTCTACTGCTACAAACTGCAAATTTGTCTCTGCACGAATGCTGCCTGTTGTGGAATTATTACGCCACATCCTCAGTTATGCCTGCCTCTGACCAAAAAGAGTACCAGGCAATTAACCGTAAGCGTGAGGAGACTTTTTTGCTTGCTTTTGAGCAAATCAAAGCTTTTTCTGGCATTAGCAGCGATGAAAATGCGATTGATTATCTTTTAGGCGCATACTTGTTGTCTCCCCGCTTGCCAGAAATTTCTGATAACTACTGGCTGGCCCCCTCCCACTAGCGTTTGAAAACTTTGCCGAAAACATCCAGGACTGCTTCTACTCAAGCACGTTTTTATAGTTGTAACAAGTAAGTGCATAATAATGGGTATCCTTTCGGGTTATTTCTGACGGTGCAAAACTCCCCCAATTCTTCCCCTTCATCCAATCCCACGGTTGCCAAATTATTAGAAGTTGAGGCTGACTTAGCAGCGCAAGAAGTTGAATTAACCGCTCAACTTGTGTCTATTCAAGAAAAACGCCACAGCCTCAAAACTGTTATCGATATGTTTGCTCTTGGAGATGTTGCTCCTACAGAATCTGTAGTCACACCAGCACGAACACCTGTTACTGAAGCAGAGGCTCAAAGTGCTGAAGTAAAAGCTGAACCTACGGATCTAGATGCAACGCTCCCAGAGGTAGACGAGGGGAAAACAGATACTCCTGCTGAGGTTGAGGTTTCAGCCACTCCTCCAAAACGGCAAGCTAGGAAAAATTTACCCCCTGCTACCAGTAAGCCAAATAAGAAATCTGCACCCACCAAGAAGCCAAGCCAGGAACCAGCCACTTGGCAGCAGTATGTAATTGGCGAGTTCAGCAACGCTTCTTTAGCTGAGGCTGTAGCCCAAGTCATGCAACAGCATTCAAAGCAGGTAGTAGAGATTGCCGCGATCGTCGATGCCATTTTCACTAATGAAATTCCCAAAGAGTTAAGAAGTACAGTCAGGGAAAGAGTTTCAAATGTTCTCTCAGTTGGGGTAAAGAGTGGAAAATGGTATCGAGGGCAACTAGGAAAATATAGTGTGTCTAAAGCAGCAGTGGTAGATAATTTGATAGCGTAAAAAACTTGCCCCTGTAAATTTGGAAGTTAGACGACTTACCTAGAAACGAGCTTCCTTTTCCAAGACGAATATTTACAAGTAGTACGCTTGCACTCTCTAGCACCTGCCCATAGAATGGCAACGGTGTTGAGAGTGAACAGTTATGAACAAAGGCGAATTAGTTGAAGCGATCGCTCAGAAAACTAGCGTCAGTAAAAGAGAAGCTGATGCTATCTTAACTGCAATGGTGGAAACAATTATGGCAGCCGTTGCAGATGGTAACAAAGTAACGTTAGTCGGCTTTGGCTCCTTTGAGCCACGCGATCGCTCTTCGCGTGAGGGGCGTAATCCCAAAACAGGTGAAACTATGGCTATCCCAGCTACTCGTGTTCCGGGCTTTTCTGCGGGTAAGTCTTTCAAGGACAAGGTTGCTCCGGCTACTTAAGTGAAACTGCGAAACTAATTTAGCGCTCTAATGGTAGTGTTGTTGCCCGCACAAAAGCAATAGTATTTGACCAAGTTACTGTTTGGTTTAGTAAAGAGCAAGCGAACAAGTCTTGTACAGCCTTAAGTTCTGCGCTATTGAGCAAATGAGCTAGATGCTGTGCATAAGTGAGCCGCTCTTGTTTTTGATTTGTAGGAGCAAACCAGCGCTCAAGTAATGTTGAGGTGATATGCAATTGGCTCGAAGTTCGCTCGGCAAACGCCTCAACAACCAAACCTGCTGCCGCAAAAGCCAGCCTCAGATCTTCAACGTCCCAGTTCACCATTGGGTCGGATTTTGAGGTATAAATTGCTTCTTCAGCCGCAACAAGACGCTCGTACAAGTCAAGATTTAGTTTGGCGCTCTCAACTAGTTGATAAAGTCGTTGCGTGTGACGAGGAACTGTTTGGGCTACTATGACTACTCCTGAAGGCGCGAGTAATTTAACTAAATGTTTTACAGTCGCTCCTTTATCGACTTCATACATGAGCGCATTGCGTCCAAGTATGCGGTCAAATAGCACATTAGGTGCTTGATGTGACAACACAATTGGTAGCTCGGTTAAAGTCGCTGGCACGACAATTGGACGCATCACTTCTGGTAGCGCCGTAAATTGCTCCTGCAACGCCTTGCTCTCCTCCAGCGTCCGAGTACAAGCATACACTGCGCCTTCTGGTGCGCGGCGTAATGCTTCGTTGGTCACTAGACCACTACCTGCATTGATATCTAATAGGACATGATGGCGTTGAACTTGGGCTAACTCAAATATACGTTCGCGCACAGTGGCAAGTTGTTCGCCTACCTGCCCTAATGTGCGTTGCAGCCAACGGTCATTAGCTCCCTCTTTTGGTCTGTTCGTTAGCACTTCTATCGGTACTACACCTACGCCCTCTACTGAGGCTGCCAGTTGTGCTTCGCGCGCGCGTGCTACTTGCGTACTAATTTCTGCTTCAAATCCTTGCTGTGATGGCTGATAAAACACTTGTCCTTGCAAATTAGCAGGCAGATATTGTTGCGCTACCCAATGGTCGCGGTAAGCATGAGGATAAAGGTAGCCTGCTCCGTGTCCTAATCCCTTTTTGTCGCGGCTGGCATCTTTGAGGTGATTGGGAACTTCTGCTGCTCGTTCTTGCTCCACTGCCGCTAAAGCATCGAAAAAGCCCATAACGCTGTTTGACTTTGGTGCGGTTGCTAAGTACAACGCTGCTTGGGCTAGATGATAGCGTCCTTCTGGCATTCCTATACGGTCAAAGGCTTCTGCACAAGCATTAATGACTACAATAGTATTGGGAGCAGCTAATCCTACATCTTCACTAGCTAAAATTAGCATTCGCCGAAAGATAAAGCGTGGGTCTTCTCCGGCATATACCATCTTAGCTAACCAGTACAAAGCTGCATCTGGGTCAGAACCGCGCAAACTCTTAATGAAAGCACTAATCGTATCAAAATGGGCATCTCCTTCTTTGTCATAGAGTACAGCCCTTTGCTGAATTGATTCTTCTGCTACTGCTAAATTGATATGGATAACACCATTGTTATCGGGTACTGTCGTCTCTACTGCTAATTCCAAAGCATTGAGCAACGAGCGCGCATCGCCATTGGCTACATTGATTAGGTGAGCTTCAGCATCAGGCTCAACTTTGATTTTCAATTCACCATAGCCCCGTTCTGGATCTGTCAATGCCTGAGCGGCAACGCGAACTAAATCTTTATCGTTCAGTTGCTTTAGTTGAAAGATGCGCGAACGGCTGACTAATGCCTTGTTGACCTCAAAATAAGGATTTTCGGTTGTCGCTCCAATCAGAATAATTGTCCCGTTCTCTACCCAAGGCAGCAGCGCATCTTGCTGTGATTTGTTGAAGCGGTGAACTTCATCCACAAACAGGATAGTGCGCTGTTGGTATTTGCTTTGCCTTTCTTGAGCCGTTTCAATCGCAGAGCGAATTTCCTTAACTCCAGATAGCACAGCATTGAGCGCAATGAAGTAAGCGCTAGTTGTGTTAGCAATAATCCGCGCTAAAGTTGTCTTCCCCGTGCCTGGTGGTCCGGCAAAGATAATTGAGGAGAGTTGGTCAGCTTTAATTGCACGGCGTAGCAACCGCCCAGGTCCAATAATCTCATCTTGCCCGATAAACTCATCTAAGCTGCGGGGGCGCATCCGGTCAGCTAGTGGGGATTGGATTTTTGCCACTTGTCAATCAGGTGCATTCTCAACCATGATACAGAATCGGGAAGTAATTAGTTGTCACTACACTAGGACGATTACATCTATGGGTAAAACCCCTTACTGGTAGGCTTGGGTAGAAACGCCCACGTCTTTACAGCGCATCTATTCATAATCCTCTCTAGCCGCTTGTGGCAGTAAAAAGGTAGCTCCGTTACCAGTCATTCAGATGCTTAGAGCCTTTGCTGCTGTTGCATTTATTACAGGCTTGGACTAGATTTCTCCAGCAATCTATCCCTCCTTTTGACTGAGCTAGCACATGGCCTAGAGTTAATTGCTTTAACTTTAAACCACAATATGCACAGCAAAAAGCAAACTCAATTTTGATCTGCTCTTTTACTTTAGCTTTGACTTTTTTATCGCTTTTGTGATTGAGAATTTGTAGCATTCGCTAATCCGATTGGGTCTTTGAAAGCAAACTTGGCACTCTGGCAACTACTTTTACAGTACTGCTCCCAAAAGAGTATTTCGCTTAATGTCTAGCTCTTTAAGTAGCAGCACTAGCGACAGCTATTGCCCCTTCTTTTGGCTCCTTCGGCTTTTTCTCAAAGGTCTGCACGTTCGGCTCCTTGAGTACAAAGCCCGAATCTGTCTTCTCTCCCATCTGTCCTGCGATCGCGGCTACCCACATCGGATAGTTTTCTTGTGCTTGTTCGAGCTTTTGAACACTTTGGGTTTGAGAGCGACGGTAACTATTTGCTCTCCTGCAAGTATATCAAACTGCTTCAGTCCATTTTCAACTGTCTGCACGTCTGCTGGAAACTCGTTAATTTTGATGGTCAATTCTAGCTTTCCTAGTGTAGGCATGACTTCTTCTCCGATGTAGTGTTTTTTTATTTGCTCATGAGAACTGCTTGGTTATTTCCGTGGGTTACAGATCCATCCGCACTCATTGCACAAGGCTTTCCTACGACAACAGCCAATTTTCCTTGAGCAACAGGCTTACCATCAATGCAAAGCACTCTTTTATTGAGCGTAACGCTATCGTGTCCGACAAACACTCGTTCGTTAACTTTGACACTGAAGCTAGGTTGTTTAGACGCTGGAGCAATTTGAGCCGTTGATAAAGGCTGCTTTTTCCTTACCGCAGGTTTATTCTGGGGCTGCTTCTGAAAGTGAGGTAATGTTTTCTCTGACCGTGAGTGATTAGCATTTGGCAATGGTTGGGCAGGAGATGCTGCCTGCGGCTTTATTTGTTGCGGCTGTACCACCGCTAGTGTTGTGGAGCGCAATTGGGAATAAGTAGGTGGCGATGGCAATGACTCTTCTTTGTGCAAAGCTAGGTCTCCTTCGTTTTGAAAGCTATCCCTAGCTTTGCACTCAAAAACCGTAATCTTCCCCAAAGTTTTGTTAGTGGCAGCATTGGCTAATGCTGCCATTGGTTTGGTCGCATCCGTTTGTTGTAGTTCGCTCTTTGCCCCACAGTCTCCTGCTTGCGGATTAGTTCGTCCTTCTTCCTCTACTACAGCCTGCACTGATGATCGTTCAATAGCAAGCTTGCTCTCTAGTGGCAATGTGTCGGTTGCAGCCTTTGTATCGGTGCAAACGTTCGCTTGCTTAGGCTCTACTAGCTTCGGCTTTCCTAGGGAATGACGCACAAGACATCCCTTAGCCAAAACCAATTTAGCTTTTTGCCGTTGCACTTCTAATTCCCAAATTTGCCCTACAGCTTCCGCAGGCAAACTACCCACAATTTGCAAGACAAAGGGTTGATATTTCAAACCATTCTTTTTACCTTTACGTCGCTGTTCGTTCCGTCGAATAATGATAGTAATCCTTCCGTCTGCCACCGACTCGATTTGCCCTACTAGCTTAAACCCATCAACAATTCTTTGATTTTCTCTCTTTCGCTTAGGAGAAGACGAGCCTAATGATTCTAGGGTGTTAATATTGACCAGTTCAAATTTTAGTGGCTCCGTGCTTGGGTAAACTGTCCATAAAGCATCCTCTGATAGCAAATCTGGCTTTGTGCTGTAGTTAGGGAACTTCTTTTCGAGTTGATGATGCAAGCGCCCCTTTAGTTGTGCAGGGATAGCAACACCATCTGGAGTGACTAGCACTCCACAATCTGGATTGTCCGCGCTCGGCTGATAATTGCCAGTAACCCAGCCAATAGCTTGATAGGTAATTGCTTTGTTTCTAGATTGAGCTTGGTTTACCTCAGTTTTCAATTCCATAATTTTGCTCCATGAACGTCAGTAATTTATCTTCAAAATCGTCTAGATAGGTCTGTCGTCCAATTGATTCCAAAATTGTATATGCACAACGAGACAGCAAGCCACTTTCTCGCAAGCGCCTAATTCGTCTGAGCGTTTGGGGTAACTGACGGCGTACATCTGGTAAGTCAATTGGATCGAGGTTGTCTGGTTTCACAGTTAAGGTGTTGTCGTAAACGTCAACGGCTATTGTAAAGTCTCTTAGCTCTTTGGCGATCGCCCAACATCCGTTATATTTACGGTCGGCTCCTTCTAATCTAGTAAGAATAAATACATCACCGACAAAGCAAAAGTCGCTGGCTTTGACGAGGGGTTTTTCTTTGAGACGTTCGACAATGCCTTTGACAATGCGACCTGTAGGTACTTTACCATCGGCTTGTTCTACGGCTTGTTGCCATACTTCTCTTTGTTGCTGTGGTTCTAGTTCAACAAGTTCTCGAACTTGGCGTTCATTAGTAGGGACAATTTGTCTCCCATTGGGAGACAAATTATTTTGCATATTAACTGATGACAAATTATCTACAACAGCAGCCGCATCGATTAGTCGATAAGGATGAGCGCGACTAAATCCAAATCGGTCGCGGCAGTATTCCTCGAAAGTCTTATGCGTTGACCTGTAAAGCCGTCCGTCTCTTAATTGGCGTAATGCTGTTCCTGCTTCAACGAATGCTCGTTCTACCTTCAACTCTAACCGATGCCGCTCTTTCTCCTCGTCCTCGGTTAATTCCTCGATTTGAGTGGCAGTTGTATTCACCGTAACTATGGTTTCCGGCGTTTCACCGCCTAATTCTTCTATTGACTGGGTAACCATTTGGGTTTCCTGGCTAAAACTACCGCCATGTATTTGATACTCATCGCCCTCGACCCTATTCTGTACAGGTTTTTGAGCCGCTTCTTCAACTATTTGCCACTCCTCACGCTCAAAAACTATTTCATCGGTTGTCTCTACCGCCCCACGCGCTAACAGCCGAGCTACAGTAAAAGTTGCGCCAGCTTTCTCGTGACCGCTACAAATTTCTATGCGATCGCCCACAGCAATAATTTTCGCCAGCGCCGCACCATCAATCTGTAATAGGTTTGGTTGTTCGGGAATTTGCAATAAGCCATCCCAACTCACCCATACTTCTCCCATGCCTCCAGGCGTGATTTTCAATTCTTTGACAATTCCCAGCCTGCTCGAATTAAGCCGATGTACGGGCATTCCCAACTCAAAAAGCTTCCACACTTGCAAGTTCTGGCGCTTACGCAAGACTGCTGCCAGTTCTTTTTCTAGCTGCTTATGTTCCTTAACCTTACTTCTTTGTCCGCGCAAATTGTCCAAGCTTGTGTGTAACTGCTGTTCAAGGCGTGTTAGCAGAGATATTTCATCGGTGACGCTAAACATAATGAGTGCCAAATGTATAGAGAATCAATTAGCCAAATAGACCCGATATTTATACGCTTTTTAAGCTACGCAATTTTCTGAGCTTGCAAGTGCGATTATTGCCTCAATCTCTGCCCAGTCAAGATGCCTTACTTCGCTCCACAGCTTTTGGATACCACCGACAAAATACACCATGATATCCCCGTCATGGGATTGAGAAAACTGCATTAATCGCCGTTTCATTGCCTCGTTTGCCCACTCTCCCCATCCGCCCCCTGGCTTAGTCGGACAGGGTTTTAGTCTTTTTTTTAACGCCGATATAAACAAACCCAACCCTGGTTTCTTTTTCCAAGTAGCCACCGCTTGCTTGAAATACTGCATTGCTGGCTCAATACTGCTAGGGTTCTGATTTAAGGCATTGGTCAAATTTGAATTAAAACTTAAATCCTCTGTACTTTGACCAACAATCCGAGCTAATTCTTCCAATAACTGCGAATAGTCCTCTGATTTCTGAGTCTTGACCCGATAGCTTGTTGAATCCGCTAAATCTCTATCGAGTAAAGGTACAGATTTTTTACTTTGTTGCCTTGGTAGTGATTTAGTTTTGTCCTGACTATCAGCTAAAAATGACCGCTCCTTAATTTCCGACAAGACAGATTTAGTTTCCGTCACAAAAGAAGCAAATACTGGTTTTAGAGTATCCGTGAGGGACTGAGCTAGTTGTTGGGATAACTCCAATATTTGTCTATTTGACTTAATTTTTTCCCCCTCCCCTCTATTTTCCCCTTGGGGGGTAAGGGGGGATTGGGGGAGTACCTTAAGGGAAATACCTTTAGAGGGAATACCTTCGTCTATCACATCTGGTAGGGGTAGGGGTATCACATCTGATAGGGGGGTACTATCACATCTGACAGGGCTATCATTTCTAGTACCCCTATCACATCTGATAGGGGTGGGTGACTTAGCCCGTAAATTAATAAATGAACGAAGTTCCTGCAAGCGATCACTCTCTACCCACTTCTGCTGAGGAGTCAAGCGGTAAACAGTGCTGTAGCCTGGACGCTCTATACTTTCGATTAACTTAGCCCGCTTAAGTAGTTGTAACGCTCTCCTTGCTCGACTCAAGCTCATACAGCAAGCACTCGCCATGTTATTAAGGCTCTCCCACGCTTCACCGTTCCCAGCGCGGCGAGTTATCCGGGCGTAGATACGAAATTCATAAGGGTCTAACCCGTAGTCGTCTATTTCTCGTCTGACGAACAGGCTTAATTCGCTTTTTTCTTTGACGGCAGCAGTCATAGGGCTACCTCATCTTCTTTGAGAGTAGCCGTAGGGGCTGTAATTCCTATTCTGCCGTTATCTAATGTCTTGGAACTAAAAGAATTTGAAATTATTTTAGAAAATAACTTGCCAAAAGGCACACTAAAGCTGCACAATACTACTAAGAGCATCGCGTCCTGACCTCCAATCTAAGCGGGTGGGTTCGGAGCCTTCGGTGGCGGAAGATATAATCTGGTGAGACAGATTTTCCCTACCAACGAAGCTTATTCAATTGTGAATATTATACGGGATTTAGCAGCCAAAGCTGAACCCAATGAAAGAATTTTATATATTTGCCTAGGGTAGATAATTGCTCATTTGTCAAGTACCAAAGGGTTAGTTTTAAGCGGGGGAGGTGGGGCATATTTGATTTGCCTTTTCTTAGCTCAATCGCTCTACTTTTAATCTGGCTTGCTTCCAATCGGAAATAATTGCATTAACCCGCCTTGGGTCTGGCTCGGCAAGTAAACCGTGGCGGTCTTGGCGATTAATAATTGAAAGCAATTCGCTTGAAGGCACAAAGCAGCTAACTACCAGTTCCCCAACCTTAGAGTAGAGTAGTATGCTTGTCTCTAGCATATCTTCCAATAATCTCACATCTTTGCCTTGAGGTAAATACTCATCAGTAATAATTCGTGTTTTAGCTCGAATAGTGCTGTACCAATCTAGCGTCGGTGGAAAAGCAAACATTAGACTCACCTTTTCGGGAATCCGTTGCAAAAATTGCCGAGAATTAGGGTCGCCGCAGTAAAGTAAGTGTCGTCCTCCTAGTTGCCACAAAGCGCCAAACTCATCAGCTTCAGAAATTGGAGAAGTTGGCTGTGGGGCTGGAGGCACTTGGGGGAGGTGAGGAGCAATTAACCTAGAAGTCTCAGAACTAGCTGGAGCAGTAGGTGCTGCCGAACGGATTGCGACAATTTCAAGTTTGGAACTAGAGCCTGGGGGTAACGCTGTTATTGGTTTTAACCCCGGAGCTAACCCCGTAACTGCCTCGGCTTTAGTCTTGGTAGCCTGGGGAATATATTTTTGCCGCAGTGCTTTAGCAGTAGTATAGTTAATGGCTTCACCAGAGGCAGCACGAGCAAGCGCTTCATCGCGGGCAGCTTTAGGAGTTGAAGGTGCAGCTAGTTCATAAAGAGCAGAAGGTGCAATATCTAGCCCAGAGCAGTTCGTCTCCTCAAATCGTTCAGTAACTTGCATAAACTTAGTTGCTGTCCAAATACTCCAGTCAAACTCCGATTCTAACCAAGTGCGGAAGTGTCCGTGTCCTAGATGCTGTTTAACGAGTTTGAGTTTCTGTCCAATCTGAATAATGCTTTCAAAACTCAGTTTCATCAACGCCCGAATTTCTCCGGTCTGCACTTTAACAACCTGATAAGCCTCTGGCTCAAGAATGGTGTAATCGAACCGTTGCTTAGGTGACAACGAATTAGAAGCTGGCATGGGAATTATTAGGACATAAGATAACGTACCTTTAATTTTAGCCACTACTGCACCAGTATAGGAAAATAGACTTACTAAGCTAGACATAGAAATTGGGTTAAAAACATGGAAATATTGTTGCGGCTTCCACCGATACGATTTGGTTGTAGCAATGGTCAGCTATTAACGTTTGTTGAGTTCTTCTAAGGCGGCAGCAGTTAAGCGCTTGAGGAAGGAGTCAGATAAGTTTTCTAAAGCTAATTCATCAAAGTCAGTACGGCGTGCTAGTATTCCCCACAAAATATTAATCTGCTTGCGGCTCAGAGATTCCACATTCCCTAACAACGCTGTACAAAAAGAATCTAGATCGATATCTAAAAAGTCAGGAAGTGCTGATGCTCGTTCGTCGTTCTCCATTGGTGGTGAAGTCCGATCTTCTTCCTCTGGAACTATTTGCGCCTCTACTCTCTTACTCGGCTCTGGTGCTGTGAAAGATTCTTTAGCCATAGTTTCGGCACTAACGTCAATAGTGACGGACTCCGCCTGTAGGCGAACTGGCTCCTGCTTAATAAGCGCGCTCATTTCAGCCTTAATCGCTTTAGCTAGTGAATGAGTGATTGTCTCGCCATGACTTGCACGTTCTATAGCTTCACAACGTACATAATCAGGCGTAGAAGGCGCAGCTAGTTCATACAAAGCCGAGGGCGCAATATCCAAATGTGAGAATTTTACACATTTAAATTTATCAGCCACTTGCATAAATTTGGTTGCTGTCCAAATACTCCAGTCAAATTCAGTGTTGAGCCAAGTGCGGAAATGTCCGTGTCCTAATTGGGCTTTAACTTCAATCAGTTTTTGCCCAACGTCAAAAATATCTTGAGCAGTACGGCGCAGCAGGCTTCTAATTTCACTGGTACGTTGCTGCACAACGATTTGAGTTTCACTGTTTAAAGTAGAATAATCAAATTCTTGAGCTTTGAAATTGGCAGGTTGCTGGGGGAATTTTGAAGGCATTTTAATGTAAACTCCGGCGTTAATTTACTAAGAGCGAAAACTTTATTAGTAATCGTTGATTACAAAAATCGTCAGGGATGACAATTTTGGCTGAGAAAGATTAGGAAGGAAAAGGTAGTCAGATAGTGTAAAGTTGTATTTTCCTTACACAACTAAAGTTAAACACCTCAAATCGTCAACTCTAGAGCTATCTTTACCTCTAGAGTTGACAAATAGTACAAAGTGTGTTATCAGCAAAAGAGAAGAAGCTGCTGGGAAAAAGAAACGGGTGAGTTGCATTATCTTCCGCCACCTTCCCCAAGCAAAAGTTGACGATTGCCCACCTGGTAAGCAAACAAGCGCTGGACTTGTGGTAAAAGCTGTCGAGGTAACTTTAGAGTAGGGTGAGCCGTTAGCTCTTTTGCCCAAGCGCCAGAATCCTTACCCAGTTGCACCGAGTTAAGCCACTGCCAGGTCTGCTCGTTGTTCTTGAAGCCCAAGCGCTTTGTTAGGTAGCCTATGGTTAAACCGTCGCTTTGAGCGAGGACTCGTCCAGTTTTAGAATCTACGGCAATAGTCTTCTCAATGACTTCAGTGTGGGTGATTACTGCATCCGGCTTGCCTAAGATTAGCGCCACCATACCCGTACCGTGAAGGTTAGCGATCGCATTAGTGGCTTGCATCAGGCGCTCTTGAGTACGAGCGGTGGATTCTTGGGCGCGGGCTAACTCTAGCTCTAGTTTTAGTCGCTCGATTTCTTGTGATTGAGCCGGGATAACTGTCTCTACTGCGTCAAGTAAGCTAGTTCTAACGGCTTTAGCAATCATAGAATCCCGCAGAATCATTCCCAATCTTAGGGAAGCGCGAGGAGTCCAAATAGCTATTCTCGTTGTAGCTTCAGGTAATGAGAAGACTTCACTACCTGTACTGCGTAAGGATTTCAAGTTTTCCTGACCCTTTACTTCTCTCCAGCCATCGTTTAATAGTTCGTCCCTATGCTGTTTGCTGGCATGACGAACAACAGATGGTAGTGCGTCAAATAAACGTGGGATTGGTAGAGTAGAGGGGATCTCTCATCTGCAACTCGTCCATGCAATGCCCTTTGTGTGATCATTCTAAAGCCCATAAACACGGCAAGATGCCCAACGGACATCAACGCTATCTCTGTCCTGTTTGCCAACAGACGT
>NZ_JBYCCV010000067.1:0-22043 GCF_057473825.1 Aliterella sp. E5.1 | reverse complement strand
TTACTTCAATTGGATTTGGCAGCATAGTCGGTTCAAGTCCACTGCCGCACAACGAGCAGGATTAACCTCTCGACCATGGACTTGGAATGATATCGTGACCTATCCCACAATAATCTGACGCACTACCGGCGAACCCGACACCATCAAAATTGAGAGATTGGGAATGGAAGCTAGTAAGTGTTTGCAGATTGCCAGCATTCTATTGATGTTGCCAAGCCCAAAGGCATCGTGAGAGTAGACCATGATCTTCATTTGCGAATCGTCTCCCGGACTGTCAATGAATAGTTGGCTGTTCGGTAGCAGAAATAGCCAATATTTCTGCTATTTACATAACTTCGCAAGTTTGGATGAATCTTTGATGAAACTTAAATGAGAAAAATCTCATGAAAAAAATTATGTTAGCGATCGCGTCTTATCAATGAGCCGAATCTAATGTTCGAGTATCAGGTTTTAGTTATAACCGAGACTAATGCTACCTGGATTGAGGTGGATTTCTGAGCTATCTTCTAGGCGCAAGCGCAAGCAACAAGTATTGGTAATGCCGACAATAATACCAGTGCGATCGCCCACAGTTAACGATCGCCCGATATTTATCAATAATTGTTCGTAGGATGATAATAAATTTGCGATCGGTTCGTTTATTCCTGTCGCTATACCTTGGATGGTAATTGCAGCAAGCATTTCTAAGCAAGTAATTGTTGCTAAAAATGCTTCTAAATTGATGCCTGTTTCTGGTACGGGGTTAGTCCAATTGATGCCTACACCGACAATCGCTTGGGTAATAATTCCTTGCTTAACCTTTGTTTCAGTCAAAATACCGCCTAGTTTGCGGTTATTCAACACCAAGTCATTGAGCCATTTTAATTGAACGGGAATGCCATAGGTTCGCAGTACCGTAGCAATTCCCCAAGCTGTGCGTAAAGTTAGCTGGAAGCTTTCGGAAATGGGGATGTTGGGTGCAAGTGCGTAAGACAAATACAATCCCCCATTCGGCGAATACCACTGATGCCCCCGTTGCCCGCGTCCGGCGGTTTGTTGGGCAGCAATTACAACACTTCCTGGCTTTGCTCCTTCCTTAATTAGCTGCCATAAGGTTTGATTGGTAGAAGGGAGAGTGTCATAAATATACAGGGAATCTGAGTCAATGTTTTGGGCTACTAATGCCGCTAACTTTTGGCTTTCTAAGCTCAAGATTTGCTACTCAAGTTACTATAAATCAACACTTATTATTACTAAATAATTACCTCCTGCAATGCACACTTGGAACTGGCGCACCTGCGAAGAACTACCCTACTTAACTTGCAGTCTTTTAGAGCCTTGGGAACACGGCTTTTTTACTCAGCAATTTTCCCCCCGTACTCCTGCTGAAATTACCTTAATGCTGCAACCCCAAGCTGAGGCTTATCGAGTCAAACAAGTACACGGTAATGTTGTCCTCAGTCCCAGCGAAATTGAGCAAGGCGATATTTTAACAGAAGCAGATGGTTTAATTAGCAATCGCCCAAAACAAGCGGTGTGGGTAGCAAGCGCTGACTGTACGCCCGTCCTAATTGCTGATTCTACTACAGGTCAAGTTGCAGCCCTTCATGCTGGCTGGCGGGGGACGGCGGCGAAAATTGTTCCGGGTGCGATCGCCAAGTTACAATCTTTTGGTAGTAAGCTTGACAATTTAAAATTTGCTTTAGGACCTGCGATCGCTGGATCTGTTTATCAAGTATCCCATCAAGTAGCCTCAGAAGTGGGATCTAGTGTTATTTCCGACGATGCCAATTTAATGCAGACATTACAAAGATTGCCCAATCCGCCCATATTACCCGATCCTCACCCTGGACGAGTGCGGCTAGATGTGCGACGAATCATTGCTTTACAGCTAGAAAACTTAGGTATTAGTCCCGAACAAGTAGCCGTTTCTCCTCATTGCACTTATTCTCAGCCTGAGCATTTCTTTTCTTACCGCCGCGACAAACTAAAATTAGTTCAGTGGTCAGGTATTGTTAGTAATTAATCTAAAGAAAATCCCTCGGCGTTTACCCATTTTCTTTTGGTTCGTCACCATTGCGCCCTTCGCGGTAAATCAGCCTCTCTATAATTGCATCAAGCCTTGAAATAGTAGATTCATGTCTTGTTGCAGCATCTAGCAAAATTTCAACTCGTTCGTTTGTACGTGCTTGATTCTCTAAAGTAATTGCTTGAGTTTCTAACATTCTTTCTTGTACCAGAATTACTCGCTCTAATAATTGAGTAGAACGATCTAAACTGCTCTCAATTCGATCTAGTCTATCTGGTTGATAGCCCGTCATATTTTTGCCTCCAAATTACGTGGCTTCGCCTTCTCAGTATACTAACTGTACTACTCATGTGTGTATGTGAGCAAGTAGACTGAGAATATATTGATAAGTTACTGTTTAGTTAGATGTATGTGCTTAATTGGTTATAGCTATGTCAAGGGATAAGTACGCCTCTCCTCAGAAGTGGGGAGAATCGAAGAAAAGAATAAATATTATGCTCACACCCTCACTGACAAAGAGAGTTGACGAGCAAGCTGAACAAATGAAAATCACTCGTTCTGAGTATATTGAGCAGATGTTACGGCGAGAAATTACTGAGGAAGTAGGGCATTAAATGTTCTACGGGCTAAGACGTTGAAGCATTTACAGGTTAACCTGCTATTAAAAAGACTAATCGCGCGTTAGTAGTCCTTTTAATACCTCTTGGTGTAGCAAAGCTCTATCTACTAAAGATGCTATTCTTTCGGGCGAAGTCGCCTCTCCATTAACAAAATGCTCTATCCACGTCTTGCTAATTACATTAGGATCTTTTGGCATATGGGATAACTCCCATCCCGGCATATCTAGTTCGCTCATCAATCGGCTAACTTTGGGATCGTAGCTAAGCGCAAAACATCGACAACCTTCCGCCGCCGCCATAATTAAGCTATGCAAACGCATACCGATCGCCATTTCTACGCCGCGAAACAAGCCTTTTAAAGCTTTGGGATCTTCTAGACTAAAAATGTGACTTGCGCCTGGTAACTGCGGTTGAATTGCTTGAGCGATCGCCAAGTCAAGACTAGGCTGAAATGGTACTAGCAATATGCAAGTTTGGGTAGCTTTTTGAAAGTCTACTAAGGCGCGGGTAAAGGTAGCTAAACGAGCGGGAGTTAGTTGGGGATGTGATCGCAATGTGACGGCAACTCGCGGCGCGGGTAAGTTCCATAATCCGGGTAAAGCAACTGATTCTAGCGCCCACACTGGATCGGGAGCAAGAGTACAAGAAACTTGCCAATTGGTTAATAAAGCAGCCGAAGCGCGATCGCGGACGCTTACAGCGCTGCAACCATTGAAGTTCCGCCGTGCCAAAAAACGAGTTAAAGGGCGCTTCAATGGTCCAATACCTTGCGCCCAAGCAATAGTTTTGAGTCCCATTAGCTGAGCTAAAGTCATTAGCCCCCCATAGTAGAAAGGACTAATGGCGCTGGTTGAATCTTGCATTAAACTACCACCACCCCAGATAAATACATCTGATTGGCGCAAGGCTTGGATAACTTGGGGTAAGGAATTGCGATCGCATGACTTGACTTTATAGCGATTTTTTGTTGCTTCAGGATTGCCAGAAAGCACTAAGGGCGTTACATTATCTGGCAGCATTTGCAATAGCGTTGCGAGTAACGCCTCATCGCCGCCATTTCCTTTACCGTAGTAGCCGCACAAAACCGCTTGCATCTTATGAATCCTAATTTAACGTTTATGAAACCGAAAAAATCCTAAAATTGCTCCCCATAATGCTTTACCTGTGTTGCTGTCGATACCTTTGTCGTAGCTTAAAAATTCATCTTGACTAGCTTTAAATCCTAAAGACACTTGCCTTGTTTCACCTGCATAATTGAAGCAGCATTTAGCATCGGCAGGCAAGGAAGCTGTAAAAACTTTATCTTCAACTTTTACATCCAGCAAACAACCGGGTAATAGCTCAAAGTCTTCTACAGTCAATGTTTTAAGTAAGTCAGGATTTGTTGCTGCACCATTTACCGCCGATGGATTTTTGGGCATATAATACTGTACTTGAATATCTTGCTTTTGTTGCAGTCTGATGAGGCGAGGGCGGTAAGGTTTATTTAAAGAGACGATATTTGCTTGTTCTGCAAAAAAAGTAATGCTGTTTTCGGTAAATAATTGTACTGGTATTTGCCAAAGACGCAGGTGGACATACCAAGCCGGATCGGCGGATGCTTGCTCTTGATTATCAAATTCACCAGTCATATAGTCAGCAAGAGTTTTTAAATCGGCAGAAATCATTGTTTGGTAGTTGTAGCTTAATCTATCTAAATGTAGAGCTATTTTCCGTGCCACTCCGTTAAAAAGAGTTAGCTAATACGCAAGTAAACTAACTAATGACTTTAGCAGGATCGGATCGGTGCAATATTTCTGAAGAAGAAGTTTTTATTTTTCCTGCATCGTTTGGACAACAACGGCTGTGGTTTCTTGATCGCTTATTTCCCGATTCTTCGTGCTACAACGTGGTCAATGTGTTGCGTCTCAAGGGTTTGCTGAATATCGCCGCCCTTGAACAAAGCTTTAATGAAATTGTCCGCCGTCACGAAGTCTTACGCACTAATTTTGACACTGTAGACGGAAAACCAGTACAGCTAGTTGCACCGGATTTAAAAATATCTATTTCATTAATCGATTTACAACATTTACCCGCCAGTGAAACCGCAGCGCAGCAAGAAATCGCGGTATTTAGTCAGCAACCTTTTAATTTAGAGCATGAAGCGTTATTAAGAGTAAAGTTGTGGCAACTTGGCGCAACAGAATATGTACTTGCGATCGCATTACACCACATAATCTTTGATGAATGGTCTAGCGCCTTACTAATTCGCGAATTGGGACTAATTTACACTGCTTTTTGTGCGGGTAAACCTTCACCTCTCAAAGAAGTACCAATTCAATATGCAGATTTTGCCCATTGGCAGCGAGAATATTTGCAAGGAGAAGTGATAGATCGGCAACTAGCTTACTGGAAATCGCAATTGCAAAATCTACCTGAACTTGAAATTGCGCCAAATCGTCCTTTGCAGCATACCTCCCAAGGAGCAACGCAGTTAATAGAATTACCCCAAGATTTGGCGCAAAAAATCGCCTTGATAAGTCAGCAAGAAGGCGTAACGCTATATATGACATTACTTGCAGCTTTTCAAGCTTTACTATATCGCTATACCGGACAAACAGATATTGCTGTAGGATCGCCCATTGCTAACCGCAATCGCCGAAAATTGGAAGATGCGATCGGTTTTTTTGCCAATAGTTTAGTTATTCGCACCGATTTATCAGAGAATCCTAGCTTTAAAGAGTTATTAGCCAGGGTCAAGCAAGTTGCCGTAGACGCTTACGCTCATCAAGACTTGCCTTTTGAGAAGCTGGTAGAGTTATTGCACCCTGAACGAAGTTTGAATCAAAATCCTCTGTTTCAAGTGGTGTTCGCTCTGCAAAATGCCCCTATGGAGCAGTTAGAGTTGCCGGGCTTGACGCTTTCGCCTTTTAAAGAAATTGAGACGACAACGGCTAGGTTTGATTTGGAGTTTTATTTATGGGAGTGCGGAGAAGATTTTAGAAGCTTGTGGGGAGACAAATGGCAGCAATCGGTGGGATTGCGGGGAGTTTTAGTTTACAATACCGCTTTATTTGACGCTGAAGCGACAGCAAGACTACTCCAGCACTTCCAAACCTTGTTAACTGGCGCTATGGAGAATATTGATACCAAATTAGCCGATTTACCTTTATTAAGCACTGCCGAACAACAGCAAATTTTAGTGGGATGGAATCAGACTCAGCACGACTATCAAAAACATCTGTCTATTCAACAGTTATTTGAAAACCAAGTAAATAGTAATCCTAATGCGATCGCGCTTAACTATAAAAATCAACAGTTTACTTACCAGCAACTAAATAAAGGTAGCAATCAACTTGCTCATTATTTGCAAAAACTAGGTGTAGGGAAGGATTCATTAGTTGGTATTTGTCTAGAATCATCGCCTGTAATGATAGCCGCAATGCTGGGAATCCTTAAAGTTGGCGCTGCTTATGTACCGATAGATCCAGCTTACCCAATAGAGCGACTTCAGTTTATGGTTGAAGATACGGGATTAAATGCGATCATTACTCAAAATACCTTTACTCACCTTTTTTTTAATACGCAAATCCTTTGCATAGATCGTCATTGGCAACAAGTAGCACTGCAAAGCGATGAAAATCTCCCCAATCAATCCACCGCCGAAGCTCTAGCTTATATAGTTTATACTTCTGGTTCTACGGGAATCCCTAAAGGTGTAGCTGTAACTCATCAAGCAGTAAATAGATTGATTAATTCCAATTACATCACCTGGAAAAGGAGCGATAAAGTTGCTCAATGTGCCAATATTTCCTTTGATGCGGCAACTTTTGAGATTTGGGGCGCACTTTTAAACGGAGCGCAATTAGTAGAAATTGATAGAGAAACCTTGCTTTCTCCTCCAGATTTTGCCCAAGCACTCCAACAGCAGAAAATTGATATTTTGTTCCTAACTACTGCTTTATTTAACCAAATAGCGCGAGAAGTACCGTCAGCCTTTAGCTGTCTAAAATACTTACTATTTGGCGGCGAAGCTGTGGATGTGAAATCGGTGCAAGCAGTGTGTCAAAGCAAGCCTCAGCACTTGTTGCACGTATATGGTCCTACAGAAAATACTACCTTTACTACTTGGTACGAAGTGGAAAATCTACCAGAAACAAAAACTATTCCGATTGGAAAGGCGATCGCAAATACGCAAATATATTTATTAGACAACTACCTTAACCCTGTACCTGTCGGAGTTACAGGAGAAATCTATATTGGCGGCGATGGTTTAGCACGAGGCTATTTCAATCGCCTTGAATTGACAGCCAAACAATTTATTCCTCACCCTTGGCAAAAATCAGAGCGTTTGTATAAAACTGGCGATTTTGCTCGTTATTTACCTGATGGCAATTTAGAATTTATTGGACGCAAGGACGATTTAGTAAAAGTAAGGGGTTTTCGCATTGAGTTAGGGGAAGTTGAAACGGTGTTAAATCAGCATCCCAAAGTGCGAGAAAGTGTAGTTGTAGTCAAAGAGGATTTAGTTGCTTACATCGTTGCTCAGAATAATTTCCAGCTAAAAAGCCGAGAATTGAGAGAGTTTTTGCAAGCAAAGTTACCTAATTACTCGATTCCGGCGGTTTTTGTATTTTTAGAAAAGTTACCACTAACTCTCAATGGGAAAGTAGACCGTCGCGCCCTTCCTATACCAGATTTTACGCAAAATATCTCTGACAAAACTCCGCGCAATTCCATCGAAGCCCAATTAGTACAGTTATGGAATGGATTATTGGGAGTCAAAGCCGGGATTGGCGATAATTTTTTTGAATTGGGGGGACATTCTTTACTTGCAACTCAGCTAGTTTCCAGAATCCGCGAGAGTTTTGGCGTACAAGTACCGCTTAGTAGAATATTTGAAACCCCAACTATTGCAGGATTAGCGGAGTATATAGCGAGTAGTAAAAGTGGTATTTCCAAAATCCGCGAGGAGGTAGAGTTTTGAGTGCTGTAGAATTATTGGCAGATTTACGCCGTTTAGATATTCAAGTATTTGTAGAAGGAGAAAGCTTGCAATGTAACGCTCCTCAAGGAGTTTTGACGGAAGAATTGCGATCGCAAATCAAACTTTATAAATCGCAATTAATCGCCTTATTACGCCCAGCACCTCCCCTTGTACCCCAAAATAATCGCACTTGTTTATCTTTCGCTCAACAAAGGTTGTGGTTTTTAGACAAGCTTATTCCCCAAAATCCTTTTTACAATATACCCGCCGCGTTACGTCTTACCGGAAATCTCGATTATGTAGCTTTAAAACAAGCATTTAATATAATTGTTCAACGTCATGAAGCTTTGCGTACCAACTTTGTTGAAGTAAATGGTCAACCAATAGCGATCGCATCTCCTCAAATTGATGTATCTTTGCCTGTAGTAGATTTGCAGCATTTACCCGCCACAGAGAAGCAAGCCACAGCCCAAACAATTGCTACAGAAGACGCTCAACATCCATTTAACTTAGCTAATGAGTTGTTGCTGCGCGTCAAGTTATTGCAGCTAGATAAAAATGAATATGTTTTACTGCTCAATCTCCACCATATTGTTGCTGATGGTTGGTCACTAGGGGTATTAATTCGGGAAATCGGACTACTTTATACCAAAAAATTTTTGTCCCCGTTACCTATTCAATACGCAGACTTCGCCTCTTGGCAAAGAAAATATTTGCAAGGAGAAGTGTTAGAAAGTCAACTATCCTACTGGAAATCGCAACTCGCCGATCTTCCGATGCTGAATTTGCCTACAAATCCGCGAAAAGGAGTGCAAAGCTACCGAGGTGCAACGCAAAATCTCGTATTATCCCCGGCTTTAACTGCTAGTTTAGAAACTTTGAGCAAGCAAGCAGGCGCAACGTTATTTATGACAATGCTTGCAGCTTTTCAAGTATTACTGTGCCGCTACAGTGGACAAGAAGATATTGTAGTCGGATCTCCGATCGCAAATCGCAATCGAGCCGAATTAGAACCTTTGATTGGCTTCTTTGTCAATAGTTTAGTATTACGGACAAATTTAGCTAATAATCCCACTTTTCGGGAATTATTAGCACGAGTACGGGAAACAGCAATAGAAGCTTACGATCGCCAAGATTTACCTTTTGAAAAGCTAGTAGAGGAATTGCACCCTGAACGCGATTTGAGCCGCAACCCTCTATTTCAGGTAGTTTTTGCCTTACAAAATGCTCCGATGCAACCCTTGGAATTGCCAGGAATAACATTAAATCCGTTGAAGTTTGAGGTTACGACTACAAGATTCGATTTAGAGTTGCATTTATGGGAGAAAGGTTACGGATTGAGCGGGTTATGGGAAGAAAAAACAGAGGGAATTAGTGGTTTTTTGGCTTACAATACCGATTTGTTTGATAAAAGCGCGATCGCTCAATTTCTAGCTCATTTCCAAACTTTACTTAAAGGAATTATCGCAAATCCTGATACTCCCATCGCCGATTTGCCTTTATTGAGTGCCACAGAAAGCCATCAGTTATTAGAAGAATGGAATCAAACTAGCTGTAATTACTGCGATAAATTATTCCATCAACTGTTTGAAGCACAAGCTGCGAAGTCACCAAATGAACTCGCTGTAGTCTTCGATAATCAACAACTAACTTACCAGCAGTTAAATCACAGGGCTAATCAATTAGCTCATTACTTACAAGAATTAGGGATTGCGCCAGAAAGTTTAGTCGGAATTTGCGTTGAGAAATCGCTAGAAACGATTGTCGGGATACTGGGGATTTTTAAAGCGGGAGGCGCTTATGTACCAATAGATCCAAATTATCCTCAAAGCCGCCGGGAGTTTATGCTTGCAGATACAGGAGTAAAAGTTGTTTTAACTCAGCAATCTTTAGCATCCCTATTTGCAGACATCAAACTAATTTGTTTGGATACAGACGAAAATATCGCCACCCATAGCGCCGAAAATCCCACCAGCAGCGTAAAAGTAGATAATCTAGCTTACGTTATTTATACATCTGGTTCGACAGGACAACCAAAAGGAGTTTTAATCGAACATCGCGGATTATGTAATGTAGTTGCAGCACAGATAAAAGCTTTTGATTTGCGATCGCACAACCGAATTTTACAATTTAGCTCCCTCAGTTTCGATGCTTTCATTTTTGAGATGCTGCTTGCTTTTGGAGTTGGCGCAAGTCTCTACATTCCCCCCGAAAAAGCCCAGTTACCAGGAAAGGATTTAGTAGAATATTTGCAAGCAAACGCGATCGATACAACGATTATTTCTCCATCCGTTTTAGCCGTTTTACCCGCCGCCGAATTACCAGCATTGCAAACCGTGATTGCAGGAGGTGAAGCTTGTACAACTGAAATTGTCCAACAATGGGCAACAGATCGCCGTCTATTCAATGCCTACGGTCCTACAGAAGCAACAATATGGGCAACAGTAGGAAAATTAACGATTTCGGACGATAAGCCCTCTGTCGGTCGTCCAGTGGCTAATACGCAGATTTATTTATTAAGCGATCGCCTTCTTCCCGTACCAGTTGGCGTAGTTGGAGAAGTTTATATTGCTGGAGATGGCGTAGCGCGGGGTTACTTAAATCGTCCGCAATTGACAGCGCAAAGGTTTCTTAACAATCCGTTTGCAACTAATCGTGTGTATAAAACTGGGGATGTCGCTCGATATCGTCATGATGGAAGTTTAGAATTTGTTGGGCGTATAGACGAGCAAGTAAAAATTCGCGGCTTTAGGATAGAGTTGGGGGAGATTGAGACAGTGTTAAAACAGCATCCGATGGTAGAAAATGCGATCGCACTGGCTAACAAAGATCGCCTAATAGCCTACATTGTCCCTCAAATAACTGTAGAAAAGCAGTTGCAACTAGAGCAAGTAAAACAATGGGAAAATCTCTACAACCGTACTTATAACCAATCTGCAAGCGACTCCAATTTTAATATCATCGGCTGGAATAGTAGTTATACAGGGCTTCCCATCCCCCCAGAGCAAATGCAGACATGGGTAAAAAGCCGCGTCGAGCAAATTCTAGCCTTGCAACCAAAGCGAGTATTAGAAATTGGTTGCGGTACGGGATTGTTGCTATTTGAAATTGCGCCTCATTGCACCGAATATGTAGCAACCGACTTTTCCTCTACATCGATTCAATATTTAAAACCATTAGTACAACCATTACCTCAAGTTAAGTTGCTGCAAAAAGTAGCAACAGATTTTACAGGGATAGCTGCAAACTCTTTTGACGCGGTGATTCTTAATTCTGTTGTCCAATATTTTCCTAGTCTCGATTATCTATTGCAAGTGCTAGAGCAAGCAATTGAAACCGTCACCCCTGGAGGATTTATATTTATTGGCGACGTAAGAAATTTACAACTATTATCAGCTTTTCATGCCGCCGTGCAATTGGAACGCTCGGAGGGGGATTCGTCTCAAGAGCAGTTGCAGCAGCAGTTACAAACAGCATTATTTCAAGAAACAGAATTAGTCATCGCTCCGGCTTTCTTTGTAGCATTGAAACAGCGCTTTATGAGAATTAGCCACGTCCAAGTACAGCTTACACGGGGATGCGCCAAAGGCGATTGCAATGAATTAACTCAATTTCGCTACAACGCCATCTTGCACATTGAATCCCAAAAAACCCAAACTCCTGATTGTCAGCTTGATTGGGAGCAAGACAACTTAAGCATTGCTAAAGTACATCAATATTTACTCCAAAATCAGCCAGCAGTTTTACAAGTAACAAAAATTCCCAGTGCGCGTGTAATCGCCGCCGTTAAAACCGCTCAATGGCTAACTATTGGTACAGAATCGATCCAAAATGTTAGTCAAATGCGCGAACAATTGCAGCAATTAGAAACCGTAGGTATTGAGCCGGAAGACTGGTATAAGTTGAATAAACTCCCTTACACCGTCGAAGTAAGTTGGATAAATACCGATGCTACAGGTTGTTACGATGTTATTTTTCAAAGCCTTAGTCACAAAGCAACTTCTGACGTAGAGGTTGTAAATCAAAGACATATAGCTAAAACCGATGCTAATAATCCTTTACAAGCACAATTAGCGCGTCATCTCATCCCGCAATTGCAAAACTATCTCCAGCAAAATTTACCCGATTATATGATTCCTGCTGCTTTGGTGGTGTTAGAGAAAATCCCCCTAACAATCAATGGTAAAGTCAATCGCCGCGCCCTTCCTACGCCAAATTGGAGCGGAAATGCGATCGCTTTTAGCACTGCGTATGGCGCAATCGCACAACCTATATCTCCTACCGAACAAAAATTAGCAAATATTTGGGCAGAACTGCTAGGACTAAAAAATGTTGGTATTCACGATAATTTCTTTCAACTAGGGGGACATTCCTTACTAGCTACTCAACTAACTTCCCGCATCCGGGATACTTTTAGCGTAGAATTACCCCTACAAAAAATCTTTGAAACTCCCCAAATTGCGCCCCTAGCTAAAGCTATTGAAGCCCTGCAAAGTATCCACCAAAAACCAGACTTGGGGATTGTACCACTTTCCCGCGATGCTCATCGCCGCTTGCGCTCCTCGCTCAAAAATCCTGAAAATTTAGGGAGATAAAACTTGCAGACTCACCCTATTTCTACTGATGAGGTTTTTGTTTTTCCTGCTTCTTTCGCCCAACAAAGGCTTTGGTTTCTCAGCCAATTAGCGCCCAACAATCCTTTTTACAACGTATCTGCGGCGATTCGTCTAACTGGAAACTTGAATCTAACGGCTTTAGAGCAAACCTTTAACGAAATAATCCGCCGTCATGAAGTTTTGCGGACAACTTTTGAGATGGTAGAAGGACAACTAAATCAAGTAATTGTCGAAAATGTAAATATAAAGCTGAAAGTTATAGACTTGCAGCATTTACCCCAACTTGAGCGAGAAACTACTGCTAGACAAAAAGCGATCGCATTTTCCCAGCTTCCCTTTAACCTTAGTACAGACTTGCTGCTAAGAGTAACGGTATTTCAATTAGATTCCAGCGACTATATTTTGCTGCTAAGTCTGCATCACATCATTGCTGATGGTTGGTCAATTGGCGTATTAATTAAAGAAATTACCGCTTTATACACTGCTTTTTGTAGAAATATTCCTCTATTGCCCGATTTACCCATTCAGTATGCTGATTTCGCCTCTTGGCAAAAGCAAGAGTTACCAAAAATAATTGAATCGCAATTGCCTTACTGGAAGACGCAACTCGCCGATTTACCAAGTTTAAATTTACCGTGCGTGAAGCGGAGCTATCCCGAAGGGAATCGCGATCGTCATCCTACCGCAAACTACAAAGGTGCAACTTACAACTTTTTAGCCCTTCCACCCAGCCTAAGCGCGTCTTTAGCAACCTTCAATCAGCAAGTAGGTGTAACGCTATTTATGACTCTTTTAGCAGCCTTACAAACGCTGTTATATCGCTATACAGGACAAGAAGATATTGCTGTAGGTTCTCCAATTGCTAACAGAAATCGGGCAGAATTAGAGCCGTTAATTGGCTTTTTTGTCAATAGCTTAGTATTGCGAGTTCATTTATCTAGCAATCTTACTTTTCAAGAATTGTTAGCAAAGGTAAAAGCAGTAACAATAGATGCCTACGCTCATCAAGATTTACCATTTGAGAAGCTAGTGCAAGAACTCCATCCAGAGCGCGATTTAAGCAAGCATCCCTTATTTCAAGTAGCGGTATCTCTGCAAAATACCCCGATTACAGCTTTAGAATTACCTGGACTTACTCTAAATCCCTTTGAGATAGATAATGGCACAAGTAAGTTAGATTTGGAGTTGCATTTTTGGGAAAGTTCCGCCGGATTAGAAGCACAGATAACTTATAGTACCGATTTGTTCGATCGCTCTACAATCCTCCGCATGGCTGGACACTTGCAAACTCTGTTAGCGGAAATTATCGCAAATCCGCAGCAAACACTAGCAGACGTACCCATTTTGACAGCAACCGAACGCCAACAGTTGCTTATTGCTTGGAATAATACTCAACAAAACTATCCAGATAACTGCATCCATCAAATATTTGAGGCGCAAGTAAATAGTAATCCCAATGCGATCGCACTTGTACATAATAACGAGCAATTAACCTACCAGCAATTAAACGAGCAAAGCAATCAATTAGCTCATTACTTACAGAAATTGGGAGTTGTACCCGATGTAATTGTCGGTATTTGTTTAGAAAAATCACCGCTAATAATCATCGCAATTTTAGGAATACTCAAAGCTGGAGGCGCTTATTTACCAATAGATCCAGAATATCCCAAAGAGCGATCGCACTTTATGCTGGAAGATTCGCAAATAACTATCCTCATCACCCAAAAATCTTTAAGTCAGGATTGGGAGCATAAATTAGTTTTTATTGACGATCGCGCGATCGCACTTCAAGACCGATATAATCTTACAAGTGTTGTAAATGCCGCAAATCTTGCTTATGCAATGTACACCTCTGGCTCAACGGGACAACCTAAAGGCGTTTTAATCGAACATCGCGGACTAACTAACGTAATCCACGCGCAAAGACAGATTTTTGACCCAAAACCGCAGCATCGGATTCTACAATTTGCCTCAATTAGTTTTGATGCTTCTATTTTTGAAATAGTCATGGCATTAGCTAACGGCGCAACACTTTATCTAATCCCAGAGAAATCGCGTCTAGGAGCGTCATTAACTAACTATTTGCATCAACACGCCATTACTCACGCTACCTTGCCTCCGGCGGTGCTAAAAACCCTTGTCCCGGAACAATTACCAGCATTGCAAACCCTAATTTTAGCGGGTGAAGCTTGTACGGGAGACATAGCTATATGGGGAAAAGGAAAACGTTTATTTAATGCCTACGGACTAACTGAAACAACTATCTGGTCTACCATCGCCAAGATAAAAGATAGTATTTCTATAGGAAGTGCGATCGCCAATACTCAAGTTTATGTCCTCGATAGCAGTTATCAGCCCGTCCCTGTAGGTATTCCCGGCGAACTCTATATAGGGGGAGTAGGTATAGCGCGAGGCTATCTCAATCGTCCGCAATTAACGGCTAAAAGATTTATTCCTAACCCCTTTGACAATTCAAATTATCTTTACAAAACTGGCGATTTAGTCCGCTATCTGAGCGATGGTAATTTAGAATTTTTAGGTCGCATTGACGAGCAAGTAAAAATTCGCGGCTATCGGATTGAGTTAGGAGAAATTGAAAGCGTTTTGCTTCAACATCCAGCAATTCAAACCGCCGTAGTAGTTGCGCAAGAAAATGCTGCGAATAAACAATTGGTGGCTTATATAGTCTTCCATCCTAATTTGAACCTTTCCAGCGCTCAACTGCGCGACTTTCTCAAAGCAAAATTACCCGCTTATTCCATCCCCTCAGCTTTTATTATTCTGTCATCCTTACCTTTAACACCCAACGGTAAAGTAGACCGAAATGCCTTAAAAAGCTCGAACAATACTATAAATCAATCTTTTGTAGCGCCTCGCAATGCAACAGAATCGACCTTAACAATACTCTGGGCGCAAACTCTTAAGCTTGAACAAGTGGGAATACAAGATAGCTTTTTTGAACTAGGGGGAGATTCTTTACTCGCAATTGCGCTTTTAGAGCAAATAAACCAGCAATTTAAGCAAAACTTGCCTTTATCTGCGCTTTTTAGTGCGCCAACCGTCGAGCAATTCGCGCCAAATATTGAGAAAACCTACACTTGGTCGCCTTTAGTCCCGCTTCAACCTCAAGGCGCTAAAAAACCATTCTTCTGCATTCATCCTGTTTTCGGCGTTGTTTTACCCTATTACGAATTAGCAACCCATCTAGGCAAAGACCAACCATTTTACGCCTTACAACCCTGCGGTTTAGACGGTTTGCAGCCACCACTAACTAGCATCGAAGAAATGGCGGCTTATTATATTAAAGCCCTGCGTCAAGTTCAACCAAAAGGTGATTATCAGCTAGGTGGCTGGTCTTTTGGTGGTTTAGTTGCTTTTGAAATGGCGCAACAATTGCACCAAGCAGGCGAAAAAGTAAGTTTACTAGCAATTTTCGATACTCTTGCGCCGATACCTAACAATCAGCCGTCATTTTGGGATAGTTTGAACTTTCTTTTCACCACCGTACCCCAATCTATTTATCCATTTTTACTAGATTACTGGGAGTTAATTTGCGATGCTGCTAGTATTCCCAGCACCCTTGAGCAAATATTTACGCCTCACAGGTGGGGTTCTTTGCTAGAAAATGCCACTATTACTCATCTTTTCCCGCAAGAAACTAGATTGAGAATGCTAGACGAACTTACAATTGAGCGGATAATGAGGATTTTCTGGGCAAATAGTCAAGCTACGTTGAATTATTCACCCCAAAGTTACCCAAATGCAATTACTTTATTTAAAAGTAGCGAACCTCTAACAACTACTGACACAACTTTAGGCTGGAGTCAATTAACAAATTCTATTGTGCTGCACTCTATTCCTGGCAATCATTTAACCATGCTCAAAGCCCCCAACGTCCAAGTATTAGCCCAAGAATTGAATAAGTGTTTAACTTCTTAAGCAAAACACCCTGACTTGGCAAAGTTGCCGTTAAGCGAGACAATAGTATATACGTCTCCCGTTAATTCTCAACCTGTGAATACCGTTCGTACTGTTTCCGATACCAAAAGAGCTTTCTACTCTACTCACACTCGCCCGATAAACACTATTTATCGCCGCGTGGTTGAGGAATTAATGGTAGAAATGCACTTACTCTCTGTCAACGCTGATTTTAGCTACAACCCCATATACGCGCTAGGTGTGGTCACATCCTACGAGCGCTTTATGCAAGGCTATCAACCAGAACGGGATAAAGACTCAATTTTTCAAGCTCTGTGTCAAGCTATACAGGCTGATCCTCACAAATATCACCAAGATGCGGAACGATTGGGAAATTTTGCCAAAGGTTTGTCATCCCAAGAGTTAATGCAATGGTTGAGTGGGGAAAAGCCAATGGATGGTTATGGCGATTTGCAAGCGCAAATCAAAGAAATTGCAAATAACCCCAAATTCAAATACAGCCGTTTATTTGCGATTGGCGTATTTAGTTTACTGGAATTATCAGACCCCGAATTGGTCCTAGATGAAACTAAGCGCGTAGAAGCCTTCAAGCAAATTTCTAGCAGCTTGCACTTACCCGAAGATAAACTCAACAAAGACTTAGAGTTGTATCGCGGTAACGTCGAGAAAATGAACCAAGCCTTAATTGTTATGGAAGATATGTTAGCCGCCGAGCGCAAAAAGCGCCAAAGAAAAGCCGATGAACAACAAGCGGCGGTTGCAGCTAAACAATCCTCCGATACACCCAAAGATAGCGCTTCTTAAATAACAATGCGCGATCGCATCATTGAATCCGCCCCTATGGCATCATAACTTCAGCTTAAAGTTATGCTCAGTCAGGGGTTTTTTCGCAAGTGAATGCAACGCGCAATCTTTTACAAGTATTTCAAAGCCGCAAAATGGCGGTTTTGCTATTTCTAGGTTTTTCCTCTGGTTTACCTTTATTCCTTACCAGTAGAACTTTGCAACTATGGATGCAAGACGCTGGGGTAGAATTAGGCGCAATTACCCTATTTGGTTTAGTTAGCGTCCCTTATTCGTTAAAGTTCCTATGGTCGCCGTTATTAGACCGTTTTGTACCGCCTTTTCTAGGGAGGCGACGCAGTTGGCTAATATTAACTCAGGTAGGGTTAGTTTTGGCGATCGCGGCTATGGCATTACAGCAACCCGCCCAAAACATCCAAGTATTGCAAATATTTGCAATTACAGCCCTAATTGTGACGTTTTTGAGTGCTACTCAAGATATTGCTGGCGATGCCTACCGCACAGATATTTTATCACCGCTAGAACTAGAAGCTGGGGCATCGGTTTGGGTACTAGGCTACCGGATGGCGCTGCTTGTAACTAGCTTCTTAGCTTTGGTTTTAGCTGATTATATTCCCTGGAATGTCGTTTATTTACTCATGGCGGGTTTCATGGGTGTGGGCATAATTAGTACCTTATTTGCGCCCTCCGAACCCCTACTAGAAGGCGAACAAACTTCTGCTCCTATATCTAGCAAAGATGGAATTTTTCTGTTATTGTTTGCGGCAATCCTCGCTGGCTTAGTTGGAGGAGTGATTACAGGCTTTATTCCTTTACCTACACTATATTGGCTGATTGCGGGTTTACTCGCTATTTGGCTAGTTACAGCTTTTGTATTACCGAAAAAGCAGCTAAATACCGTTACTGAAACTCGCCCGCCTCAATCGTTACAAGATGCGGTAATTTTGCCCTTTCAAGAGTTTTTTCAACGTTTTGGACTAACCCAAGCAAGTTTGATTTTGGCTTTTATTTTGCTCTACAAACTAGGCGACTCTTTGGTGGGAATTACCGCCAATTTGTTTTTGCGAGAAATAACTTTTACAAAGTCCGAAATTGCCGCCGTACAAGGCGGGATGGGCTTTATTGCGACTACCGTAGGGGTATTGGTCGGCGGCGCGATTCTGACTAAAATTGGCATCAATCGCGCTTTGTGGATTTTTGGGATTTTACAATTAGTTAGTAACTTGGGTTATTACGCTTTAGCGATTGCCGGAAAAAATTATTCTCTGCTCGTCTTAGCAATTAATATCGAAAATTTGTGTGCGGGGTTTGTTACCGTCGTTACTGTTGCTTATTTGATGAGTCTTTGCAACCACAGCTTTACAACTACCCAGTTTGCCTTATTTTCTAGCTTAGTCGCTATTAGTCGCGATATTCTCTCGGCTCCCGCCGGACAATTAGCCGTCATTACAGGCTGGTCAACCTTTTTTCTACTGTCAATTGTAGCTGCAATGCCTGGACTACTACTTTTACCCTTTGTTGCTCCTTGGAACCCCGCGCCCATTGCTATGGCAAAACCAGGATTAAATGATGATGATTATTAATAATAAGTTGTAGGATAAAAGAAGGCTTAACAATTCTTTAGCTAAGTTCTCATATTACCATTGCTTCTCGGCTACCAACATGGCTATCCTCCGTCAATACGTGCTTCCCTTCGCGATCGTGCTTGTGTTTTTTGTGGCGCTTATAGCAGTCAGCGCCCGGATATTTCTGCCTACCGATATGGCGGCTCCTGCGCCTATAGAGGAAATCAGTTCACCCCAAAAAGCTGAGGTAAAACTACCTCCAGGGCTATCTATGTTGGTAAAGGGCATACCGGACGATTTGGCGCTATCCGATCAATTCCGTATGACGATTAATTAAATGTGGAACTAATACAAGGGTACATAGTTCGGGCTGGATCGAGCTTAGATCGGGCATTGCTGGTAAAATTTATGCAAAAAACTTATCAGGAACTAGCCCCAGAACAAGATTTTTCTCATCTAGCCCTGACAGTGGAGCAATACCTATCAAGAGAAACGCCCTCGTGGTGGGTAAATTGCGATCGCAATATTGCTCCAGTCGCTTGTGTATGGGCGGGAAATGCCATAGATCAAATAACAGGCGATCGCATTGCTCATATTTTTTTACTCTATGTCGCCCCTGAACATAGACGTAGAGGCATTGCTACAGCTTTGATGCACCTAGTAGAAACTTGGGCAAAAGCAAAAGGACTTGGCGCGATCGGGCTGCAAGTATTTCAAACCAATACTAACGCCTTAAATCTTTACAATCAGTTAGGCTATCAAACTCAATCCCTATCGATGGTAAAACCATTGAAATAGATATACTAAACAAAGCTAACAGCTAATAGTAGTGGTAGCTTGGAAGTTATGTATGACGACGAAGACTTAATCAACTTACTGGACGGGGAAAACTTAGAAAGTCCCCTCGATCGCCTTGCACCTCTAACGGCGGAAGTTGAGGAATATAAACCAAATCCTGACGCGATGTTAGCGCTGCTAGAAGATCCGCAAACCCAGAAGAGGATGTTAGCAGCCCGTGCTTTTTGCGAACTAGAAGACAAACGCGCTACCCCTCATCTAATTCATCTTTTGAGCGATACTTGCCCTTTAGTTCGAGTAAGTGCAGCTTACGCCATTGGGCGCAACCCCCACTCTGATGCCGTAGAACCGCTCATCGCGCAGCTAAATAAAGATTGGAATGGTTACGTCCGTAAAGGCATTGTCTGGGCGCTGGGAAATTGCCGCGATCGCCGTTCCTTAGTACCTCTTGCTGTTGCCTTAAAAACAGATATTTCTGCCGTGCGCTTGTGGGCGGCGAGTTCTTTGGCGCAGATGGCTGGCGTAAGTTATGAAGGAGTTGTCGGCGCAATCCCGCCATTAGTTGAAGCCTTGGTTACAGATCCCGTAGCTGCTGTACGGAGCAATTGTGCGTGGGCGATCGGGCAGTTGTGCCGCGAATTGCCTTCCAACGTCGTTTATGCCACAGCAATTGATGCTTTAATTCAAGCTTTTGCCGAAGATGAAGACTTGGGAGTAAGGGAAGATGCCAAATCTTCCTTATTGGGCGTAGGCGATCCGCGCGGCTTGCAATTAATTGAAACCTTGGAACAGGAAGGATGGTTCTAATTGTTGTTTATAAGGCTGTGGGGATGGCGAGTAACGACTCGTAAAGCCTCGCCCGCATCTAACAATTCGCGTACTACCTGATGCCCAATATTTCCAGTAGGGGTTGTGACAACAATTGCCATAAGTTCGATCTCAGCACATAATTGAGTTGCTTAAAGAGTAGAATCCCAACAGCTAACCTTGGATAAAGAATGCCTAAAATCCAAACTTTAAACAATTTACTAGCGAGACAGCACAGTATCGCCAGTAAATTGAAGCAGTCCAAAAGCAAAAGTAGTCAGCAACAGTTAACCTCAGCCACCTCGCACGTAGCTTAACTTAGTAGCGGCATTCCGTCTAAATAGACAATATCCCAGCCCTTGCCTTCCACTGCTACCGTAGCTTGATAATTTGGGGCTGGGGAAAAAGAGCGCAGAAACCAACGAATTGAGCGATCGCTTTCTCTTGATTCCGCCGTTGCTACCGTCTCATCAAAGCGATCGTTAGCTGCCGCTAAACCATCGCCTATAGCCTTTAAATAAGCTTCTTTGCGAGTCCAGTGGTGAAAAAAGCCTGCGGTTTTTTGGTCGGGGGCAAGAGCTTGAAAAACAGCATTTTCGCGCCCCGAAAAGTAACGCTTGGCAATTTGCTCGGCTTCATTAATGGGACGGATAAATTCTAAATCTACCCCCAGATCGCGATCGCGCGTTACGGCACAAATAGCAAGTTCTTGAGAATGAGACAAGTTAAAGTACAGTCGAGATTTAGCATGGATTTTGGCTAAAGCTGGTTTGCCACGATGTCCGTAACAAAACTGTACTTGCTCTGCTGCCAAACTCAAGTAGCTACCTAAAATAGTTCTTAGTAAAGCGCGAGCAACGATAAAACGGTTTTTGTCTCGCTCAAAGTAAAAACGCTCTGCCCTCATATACTCGTCAGTAGAAAGAGTTTGCGCTAATTGCTCAACAGGTATTGCTGGGCGATCGAGAAACACGCGCCAGAGATGAACTTCACTAGGGGAAAGTGACAATTGTTTTGGTGGCAAATGCCACACGAGATCGACCTTACTCGTTATCATTGCTTAACTTACCTCAATCAAGCTGCGATCGTTTTCCTTTTCCTTAACCATACCTTGGGAGCCAGCAGTTTCATGACTTTGAGTTGCGTTGAGACAGCCGCTACGAGACAAATAAGATAAGTAGGTACGGATGATCAATTTGTCATCCAAAGCTGGACAAGTAATATCGCTATTTGCAACTCCAGCTAGAGTATTTTGACAATCGAAGATTTGCAAGACCATAGACGATAATTCTATGTACGTTAGTTGAGCTTCCGTGACTTTTTCCGTAAACATAGAAGCGATCAAAGTTAGAGCATTATCTTCAGACTTGGCATTAATTAGTTCAACTTGCCACTTTTCGTAACCAATTTGTTTGACTGGATAGCCAAAACTATCGATCTGCGCGGCAAGCTTACTCAAATGTATAGGTTGGAGATTGACTAAGTGGAATGCTTTACCTAAAGATGATGGCTGCATAGACAAATGCACGATCGCGCTGCTGACATAATCGACAGGTGTAAGACTGAGCTTGATATCCAAGTCTGGAGCGCTACCCATGTGGACAAAACCTTCAATCATTCTACACGCTAGGTCGTCAGTTTTAGAAGCGCCAGTCTGGCTGTGTCCGGTAATCATGCCTGGTCTATAGAACCCATTTGACATCTTTCCCTGGAAGGAAGTAACGTTAAGGCAAAAACATAATGCAGATGCCATGCCGTACCAGAGCAGCCTCACCGACGAAGAGTGGAAAATAATAGAACCTTTACTACCTAAGATCCTACCGCCGAAGAAGCAAACAAGACCTTCTAACTGGAGCAAGCGCGAAATCTTGGATGGCATCTTTTATCAACTGAAAAATGGTTGTAACTGGCAAGACTTGC
>NZ_JBYCCV010000066.1:0-22264 GCF_057473825.1 Aliterella sp. E5.1 | reverse complement strand
CATATTTGAGTGCTTTCTCCAACATTTCTTTGCTTTCAGATATCTCCACTTGGAACGGACGACTCATAACTTTTCCTTTCCCCTTACACTTATGCTAATTTAGCGCACCTTCATTCAGAATTGGTATAACAAAATTTACTGGTATAAGACGATCCTTACGGGCCACCAATTAATCCGGAAGTAGAGTGTAGAACCGATCGGAAAAGTTTGGAGCAGAGTGTAGCCAAAGTATTGGCTCAATTAGCCCGTCTGGAGAAAGAACATTGTTAAAAATTGCTTGAATAAACTTGGCAACGAGTATTTGTTATTTCGCCTGGGTATTAATACCCAGGCTCGTATTTTTTTGAATCTAGCCCCTAACTGACACGACGTACGAAAGGTAAAAGGCTCTCTAAAACTACATCGTGGTAATGCTCTTGAGGATAATGTCCAGCCTCTTCTAACTTGATAAATTCTGAATGCTTGATAGCGTCAGCAAAGTTTTGTGCCATTGTCGGCGGTAGCCAAGGATCGGTCATACCCCAAATAATTGCTGTGGGATACTGCCATTGTTTAAATCCAGCTTCTATCTCTGCCATCGCTGAGGGCATTTGCAGATTGCGGATTGCGTACATCAAACTGCGTCCGGCGGAGGAGCTTTTCAAAAACGGCTGACGGTAAGCATCCAAATCGCGATCGCTTATTCGATACCGACTACCACCTTCAAGAGTGCGATCTACAAGTAAAGGATCTTGAGTCAACATATCCCCAGCTAAAGGTAAACCCCATTGTTGCATTTGCCAGGGGAGCTTGGCGTTAGAGGCAAGGGGTGTGTTTAAGATAGCTAAACTTTCAATTTGCTCGGTATGGCGCAAAGCATACTGCAAGCCAACTGAACCTAAAAAGCCTTGTACCACCAATGAAAAGCGTTCGAGTTTTAATGCTTGTAGAAATTGGGCTAAAGCATCAACAAAAGCGTCAGGAGTATAGGCAAATTCTTTTTTATCAGGTTTAGCAGAAAAGCCAAAACCAAGCCAATCTGGGGCAACAGCCCTTGTACCTTGGTTTGCCAAGGCAGGCATGATTTGCCGCCAACTATAGCTTTGGGAGGGCAAACCATGTAATAAGACGACAGGCAATAAGTCGGTTTCGCTTCTAGGCACAGACTCGCGGTAAAACCAATCGAGTCCGCCCACTTTAATTTTATTTTCTGTAACTATCACGCTATTTTGCAGAAGCTATTTATTTCGTTACGATACCAAGAAACTGATAGCTATTTACTGTCTATCAATTTAATAATTATCTGCGCTGTTGCTGGAGCCAATAAGACACCATTACGATAATGCCCAGTAGCTAAGAGAACGTTACTAAACCCCTCTAAAAGTTCAATTATCGGTGCGGGACGCGCTTCAGGACGCGGACGCAACCCAGACCATGTTTTGATGGTAGTCGCAGCCGCTAACGCCGGACAAAAGGAATTGGCACTTTGTCTAACTTCTTCAAGTTTGACTGCTTCTGGCACAACTAAATCTGGTTCTAAAGGAAATTCTACAGTTGCTCCAATCCAGTAATCTGTTACGGGCGCTGTTGTCAAACACGGCACTATATGCACGTCATTACCAGTAATTACGGGTTGAAAATCTAGATTTCCTAAAGAGTTTTGCAAGCGGACGTGGATGGCTTGACCTAATACGGCTCTAATATCAAGTTTAGGCGCGTCTAACACGCGATCGCCAATCGGTAAAGCTGTCAAAGAACCTAATCCGGCAGCCACTACCAACCAATCTATTTCTAGCTGCGATTTGCCTGTCTGCACGGATTTAATATTGTCGCCAACGGTAGTAGTGAAATCGTATTGCAAAGAACTGACATCAAAATGAAAAGTAACTCCCCGGCTTTTTGCAGTTTCTACCAAAGCCAAAGTTAGAGCAACAGGATCTACTTGTAGATCTTGGGGAGAATAAACCGCGCCAATAATGTTTTCGCAATTTATTTGCGGACAATGGGCTTTTAGTTTGGGGATATCCCATAATTTTAGCTGCCATCCTTGCTCGGAACGGATGCGAGCTAAATTTTCCCATTTACTCAAATCTTCTCCCCTTGGGCAAAGCTTCAATATTCCCTGTTGATTGCAAGGAATGGTTCGCCCTGTTCGCGCCTCTAGTTCGGGAATTAGAGTGGTATAGCGCTCGATGCTATGCGATCGCATTTGCCACGCTCTGCCCTTAGTTTTGTGGCTGATGACACCCATTAATACACCTAAAGCGGCGGCGGTAGCTCCTTGAGCGGGTGGTTGTTTATCTAAAACTGTTACGCTTAGTCCGGGAATCAGACTTAGTTCATAGGCGATCATTGCCCCGACTACACCGCAGCCGATAACTACTATGTGACTCATAATTATTTTAGGGAGAGACGTTTGATCCAAACGTCTCTACTTTGCCCTAATCCTCTACCTGGGGAGGTACAGCTTGTTTAGGAATCAAATCTACAAATTTATTGATATCTGCTAGGGCAGTTTGATAATTGCGTACTGCTCCTTGGGTGCTATTTTCTTCAATTGCTTGCTCAACTTTTACTAAGTCATCAAACAACTCCCGCGTAATTTGCCGCGCTGCTTTTTGCTCTGTAGGCAGCAAGTTGCGCGTTATGTAAGTCATTTTTAGCCGCAGTTCACCCAATGGACCGTGAATAAAATTCCTGACCCCGATCCAATCTCGCCGTTGAATTAGGACGGGAATTTCACTCATGCGATCGCGCAAAGCCAATAGAGTGGGGGCATATTCCTGAATTTGCTCTATTTGAGCCGGAGTATAAGTTGGAGGTACTTTAGCCACTGTAGGACTACTACAACTAACAAGAAATACTGCCACAATAGCCAAAATCAAGGACAGAATCGACCGAAAACGCACCATAACCTAAATTTTATCTGTTAACGAACAGTGTCATTTTAGATCGCTACTGAGCTTAATCGCCAAACAAAGGCGCTCTTACTTTGAAGCAAAAAACTTAGCTATTAAAGCAAGTATTAATGCTTACTTTAATAGCACCACAATTGTTTTAAACTTTGATAAGCTGAAACATAATAGCCGTAACATTTCTGGCGATATATCGCCGCTACACCCAAGCTCGGAGTGTTTTTCTTGTGAATGCAGCAGAGGCGGCAACAAACCTAGAAGTTACAAGTAAAATTGCCGCCGTCGTCAATTTGTTTAAAAGTGAGTTTCCCGAAATCAAATCGGATCTCAAACCTTGGCATAACGATCCAGAAACCAGAAAGTTGATCGATCCAGATTCTATTGACATTGGCTTGCATTTCCCTGGTAGGAGTAAGTTGTTTCAAAGTCGCAGTATCTTAATTCAGATTCGTTTTTACCAAGATCCAATAAGTGACGAGGTTTCTTGCATTGGCGTAGAAGCGGCGGGATTCGATCATCGGGGCAAACAATGGCGACTTTCTACGGTGGATGACTGGCGTTGTGAAGGAGAAACCCAACCCAAACCTGAAGCTAGCGAACAGTTGAAACACTTTTGTCGCCAGATTATTGAGTTATTCAATACTTAGATTTCTCTACTAGAATTACAGCCGCAATCAACGCTATAAGAGGAATTGTAGGTGCTAGAACGTTTACCAAACCAACTGTAACGGTTGTCGCGGATTTGTTCGTAAATGCGATCGCCTGCCCATTTTAATCCGGGTAAAACTCGGTAAGCGGTGACAAATACTGCTCCCAAGGGTAATAATTCTCCAATTTTTTCGGCGGCGGCGCTACCTTGCCAACGTCTTTCGGGGGCGCTGGCATCGATGACAATCATTCCTAGTTCGCAATTACTGGGTGTGATGTTCCAGCGCTTGAGAGTATCCTCTGCTTGCATTGGTGCGTACTGGAATAATGCTCCCTGGTCTATAGTTTCTAGCAGTTGTACTAAAGAGGTGCAGAGGTTGCAGTTGCCGTCGTAGATGACGTAGTAAGTCATGCAGATAAAAATGTTAGGTGCATCTTCTATCTTAGGATCTACAAAGCTTTACTATAAGAAAAACCGGGACTTAGGGGGGAGACCCCCTGCAAACAATGTCATTTCTGTAAGCGTTCAAGCTCTGTGCGTTCAGCAGTATTTTGGTGGGGGTTAATGTCTTATCTGTAAGTACCCTGGATTTTGGGAAAGAGAAGATTGTCAGATTGCTTTGATTGCTAGGCGAAGTAAAGCTATAATTCCAAGCTAAAGAAGAATGTACAGGCAAACATAATGGCAGACTGGCACGAAATTAGTGGGGGCGTGACTGCACCTAAAGGCTATCGGGCGGCGGGAATTAAGGCTGGTTTAAAACCTTCGGGGTTGCCAGATTTGGCGCTGATCTTGTCCGATGTAGATGCGATCGCAGCAGGTGTATTTACAACCTCTCAAGTTCGTGCTGCCTGTGTCGATTATTGCCGTCAGTTATTGCAAGCTAAACCTAGCGCTCGTGCCATTCTTTGTAATGCTGGACAAGCAAATGCCGCCACAGGTTCTCAGGGCTGGCTCAATGCTCTTGAAAGTGCCATGCTGTTAGGTCAAGCTTTGGGTATTCCGTCAGAATCAGTTTTACTTGCTTCTACTGGGGTCATTGGACAACAAATAAAAATGGAGGCAATGCGATCGGGTATTCCTCTCGTTGTGGCGGCGGCTTCGGATACTGGTAGCGATGCGGCGGCTCAAGCAATCGTTACTACGGATTTAGTGACAAAATCTATTGCTCTTGAAACTACCATTGGCGATCGCCCGGTACGGATTGGGGGTATTTGTAAGGGTTCAGGGATGATTCACCCCAATATGGCTACGCTCCTTGCTTTTGTGACTTGCGATGCGGCGGTTTCTCCGGCGCTGTGGCAACAAATGTTGAGCCGCGCTGCTGATAAAAGTTTTAACCAAATTACGGTTGATGGCGATACGAGTACCAATGATGCGCTTATTGCTTTGGCTAATGGACAATCGCGCACTCCAGCAATTACCGAAATGGGTGCGGAGGCAGAGAAGTTGGAGGCAATGTTGACGGCGGTATGTCAGCATTTGGCAAAAGCGATCGCTCGTGATGGTGAGGGTGCTACTTGTTTGATTGAGGTGCAAGTTTCTGGCGCTACGGATGAAAAAGCTGCTAGGCAAGTTGCTAAAACGATTGTTGGTTCGGCTTTGTTCAAATCTGCCGTTTTTGGTCGCGATCCCAATTGGGGCAGGATTGCGGCGGCGACGGGGCGGGCTGGTGTCCCTTTTGAGCAGGAGAATTTGCGAATTATGTTAGGGGATTTTCTCTTAATGGAAAATGGTCAACCTTTAGCTTTCGATCGCGTTGCGGCAAGTAACTATATGAAACAAAAAGCGAATAGTGTTGTGCCTAACCAAGGGGTGGAGAAGCTTAGTGTTAATAGTAGTAATGATTTATTGTTGGTTGAAGATGGTGGATCTGTACCTTTTGAACGCAGTGCTGCTGGTCGTTATTTGAAAGATGACACAACTTTAATCTCTGTCAGTATTGGCAATGGTTCGGGAATGGGTACGGCTTGGGGTTGCGATCTCAGCTACGATTACGTGAAAATTAATGCCGAGTATACTACCTAAATTCTCGCTATCCTAAATCGCTGCTGGCGGAAGTGGGAAAATGATCGCCTTCTTGCCCGTTATTGTAATAATACAGGGTGCGAATCGGGTACGGGATGGGAATATCAGCTTGTTCGCAGGCGGTTTTTAAAGCAATAATTACGCGGGTTTTTGTTTGGCGCACTTGAACTTTTTGCGGCATTGTCCAGTAACGAATCATTAAATCGATGGAACTATCGCCAAAGCCTACAGCATCTACTTCCGGTAAAGGAGCGGGTAATACTCCGGGTACGGTTGCAACGGTTTTGACTAAAATATCTATTGCTTTGGTTAAAGGTGTATTGTAGTCGATGCCTAATGCTAAATCTGTCCGGCGGTGAGGCATAGCGGTTAGTACCTGCACGGGACTTGTAAATACAATAGAATTGGGAATAACTACGCGCTCTCCTTGGTAGGTTTTTATTTGAGTAGAGCGGATAGTAATGTCTTCAATAGTTCCTTCAAACTCATTAACAATAATTTGATCTCCTAAGCGAAAAGGTTCGTTTAGTAGCAATAATATTCCTGCTAAAAAGTTCTTGAAAATATCTTGAAAAGCAAAACCAATTGCAACCGAGCCTAAACCCAATAAACCAATAATATCGCCCAATCCCAAGTCGGGAAAAGCCATTACGCAAGCAAATAAAGTTCCCGCTACCCAAGCTGCTACATAGCTAATTTGAGTTAGTAGCGATCGCAATGAGTGACTTTTTAGCACCCGTCTTCCCGTTGCTGTCGCTATCCGCTTGGTTAAATTAGCAACATAACGAGTAATAAACAGGATTGCGATCGCAAATATTATTCCTGGCAATGACTCAATAACATTACCAGTTAGGCGTATTAAGCTCAATTTGATTTCTTGTAGTAAGGCGTTCATCGGCTAAAACTTATTTTGCCTAGAATTTTACTACTTATTATCTGCAATACTTTTACGCCGTCTAGGGAAAGCTGCTTGTAATTTCAGCTAATTTCAGTCTGAAGCTCTAGATGCAGGCTTCAGAAATAGCCAGCTTACAAAAAAGAAAGATGCCGTAAAAAGCTGCACTATATCCAATGCTGACAAATATCCATCGGATAGTGAAGCGATCGTTCTATCGGTGATCCCAAACAACCAAGATGAAGTACCAAGCAGCCAAATTCCGTTCTTTAGACTACCTAAAAACATTGTTGCTTCTGACGATTGCTGACTATTCATTACGCTAATCTTTTTTGAGATGAGTTTGTATTTAGATAGACCTATTTAGATGGTGCAAGACAAAATTGAATGTTGTCCCCCCTTGGATTCTTACTTTAAGAAATGTCTCTTTTGTTTGCCATTACTCTAAAGAAGTATTTAGATATATTGACAAGTTGTACCTCAGCATTTATAAGAGTATTTTCAAAATATGCTTTGTTAGGGGTAATCCTAGCGATTTGACATAGTTGCCTAAAAAGATAAATTCGTAAAAGCCTGTAGGCAAAACTAAGTCGTAAAATCTATCTTTAGATGGATGAAAATTAGTTCAAGAAAAAATTCTGCCTTCAGATACTTAATAATCAGCAAACAAATGGCTTTAATCAAAAAAAATTAAAAAGATATTTATGACTGTCGCTCAAATAAATGAAAAAGCACTGTTACATCGCCCAATCTTGGGATTAGTTTGTATTACAGCTTCCAAAGAAATTCGCTACCGGACAATTACCCGCACTCGTTACTTAAAATTAAGCGAAACCGAACGCCAAACCACTCTTACAAATCTCTACAGTGACAATATCAGCCGCCTAGATAAAGCCGTAGATTTTTGTCAGCAACACTCAATCAAGCTTTATAGACTACCTTCAGGTTTGTTCCCAATGAGCGATTGGGAAGACAATATCGGCGAAACAATCCTTGACTCAATGAGCGGACAATTAGCTTTAATTGGCGCAAAAGCACAGCAATTAGGAATTAGGTTAGTATCTCATCCCGATCAATTCGTAGTTTTAAGTTCCGATTCCGCGCAAGTATTGGCAAATAGTATCAAAATCTTGGAAGGACACGCAAAAGTATTTGATTTACTGGGTTTACCGCGAAGTCCTTGGGCATTAATGAACATTCACGGCGGCAAATCGCAACGAATAGATCGGCTTGTGGAAGTATTGGCAGAATTACCCGCCCATATTCGCGATCGCTTAACCTTTGAAAATGACGAATACTCCTATAGTTCCGCCGAAATATTGGAAGTATGCAATGGATCTGGCGTACCAATGGTATTTGATGCGCATCATCACATCTGCCACGAAGGTTTGACAACCTATGAAGATCCCTCTGTCGCCGAAATGTTTTATGCAGCGAGAGAAACGTGGACTAATCCAGATTGGCAATTAGTACATATTTCTAACGGACAATCTAGCTTTGGCGATCGCACTCATAGCGATTTTATTACCGATATGCCTAGCGTATACCGCGAAGCACCTTGGATCGAAATAGAAGCTAAAGCTAAAGAGGAAGCAATTTATCGTGTAGAAGCCGAATGGCTTATGAGAAAATAATTTTTAGCACACCGCCGCACCGCTATCTATGCTTGCAATTGACTTTGGTACAAGTAATACTTGTGTAACTCGCACTAATCCCGTTACTGGACAATCAGAAACTCTTAGCATTCCTGGTTTATCTCAGCAAATAGGGACTAATCCGCCCTTAATTCCTAGCCTAGTGTATGTAGAAAACGCTGCTGAGGGTAATGTATTAATCGGGCAACAAGTACGCGATCGCGGATATGACAGTAAAAACGATCCGAGATTTTTCCGCAGCTTCAAACGCGGTATTGGCGCAAATATTCAGGGCTTTTTACCGGAATTAGATGGGCAAATTGTCTCTTTTGAGCAAGTAGGAACTTGGTTTTTAACTAATCTAATTTCCCAATTAGGAAGCATAGAATCTTTGGTTTTAACCGTACCTGTAGATAGCTTTGAATCTTACCGTCATTGGCTAGGGGAAGTATGTCAAACTTTGCCTATAGAGCAAGTTAGAATGCTTGATGAGCCTACAGCCGCCGCTTTGGGTTATGGCATGGCGGATAAAGAAAATTTGCTAGTAATTGATTTTGGCGGCGGCACATTAGATTTATCTTTGGTACGAATAGATCCCAGTATTCAAGCAGGTAAAACTCCTTTGGGATTTTTGCTTAAATTCGGGCAAAAGTCCTTAGCTGAAAAATCCGGGCAAAAACTAAAAACCGCCCGTGTACTAGCTAAAGCTGGGCAAAATTTGGGCGGTACAGATATCGATAACTGGTTAGTCGAATACTTTGCTCTAACTCAAGGATTAGCCGCTACATCGCTAACAGCTAGGCTGGCGGAACGGGTAAAAATTCAACTATCTTCCCAACAGCAAGCAAGTGAAGTTTATTTTGATGATGAAACCCTAGACAGCTACGAATTAGAGTTAAATCGCGATACTTTAGAAACAATCCTCAAAGAACACCAGTTTTTTGAGCAACTAGACGAATGTATGACGCAGCTATTGTATCAAGCCCGTAGACAAGGCTTAGAAATAGCTGATATTAATGCAGTGCTATTAGTTGGTGGTACATCGCAAATGCCCGCCGTACAAAATTGGGTGCAAAAATACTTCGATCCAGCATTAATTAGCAATCAAAAACCCTTTGAAGCGATCGCATCGGGCGCACTTCAACTCACTCAAGGTGTGGAAGTAAAAGACTTTCTCTATCACAGCTACGGTGTTCGTTATTGGGACAGGCGCAACAATCGCCACAATTGGCATCCTTTAATTAAAACCGGACAACCTTACCCAATGCAAGATCCGGTAGAGCTAGTATTAGGCGCTTCTGTCGAAAGTCAACCAAGTATTGAATTAATTATTGGCGAATTGGGGGGCGAAACGGGAGCAACAGAGGTTTATTATGATGGCGAGATGTTGATTACCCGTCGCCAAAAAGATAGTCAAATCCAAGTACAGCCCTTAAATGATTCTGATGGTGCTGCAACTATTGCTCAATTAACGCCCCCAGGATTTCCGGGACGCGATCGCATTCGGGTTTTATTTTACGTTGACGAGCAGCGTTTTTTAAGAATGACGGTTGAGGATTTACTTACAAATCAAACGTTATTGGAAGATCGATTAGTAACCCAGTTGAGTTAGTTTTTCCTCGCTTTTAGTTTTTCGCCTAATTTGGAGTTGAACCCACTTTTGCCATCGCTGAAAGCTAAATTCATCGGGTTGAGTTTGTTGCCAAGCTGGGCGATCGCTAATACGTTGTCGCCAAGCCTCTAAGCAAGGGTAGTTATTCAAGGAGACTCCCAAACGATGAAAAAGCGGAATCGTCGCACCCGCCACAATATCACCCAGATTTAGGTGATCGCCTCCAAAATACGTTTTGCCTTGCAACTCATTATCTAGAAACCGCCAAGCCGTAGCTAGGTGCGTCTGTTTAGCATCAGATAAAGGCTGCTGTTCGGCATTAACAACAGCAGTCACATTTGACATTAACTCGTTCACGGTGACTTGTTGCACCATCCGCATTTTAGTAATTGCTTGAATTTCAGTTGGAATTAAAGCTAGATCGGGATAACGCAGTTCAAGATAGTCTAAAATTGCCAAAGATTCAATTACTCGAAAATCACCATCTACAATAACAGGCACATGGTGAAAAGGATTAATTGTCAAAAATTCTGACTCAAACTGCTGACCTGTTCCTAGATTAACCTCAATAGGCTGGTAAGAAATTTGTTTTTCTAGGAGTCCTAGCCACACCCGCCGCGAAATTGGCGAAAGTGGGTGGTAATAAAATTTCAGCATATTAGACCTATTGCAAAAATAAAGTCTTCAGCCAATATAACTCTATTTCAATTTTCTAGACTCAATAGTAAATTCAGGAATTTGCTCAAGTTCGCGTTCTACAAGATTATATTGTTCGCAAACTAAACTTAAGCGATTGGAAACTGCACTTTTAACTTCATTGACTGAGTGAGTCAAATCTCCTTGAAAAAGGACTAAGGTATTGTATTGCGGCTTGATACAGCCGACTTGTTTTTTTCCGTGACGTAATAACAATTCGCCACCTTCTAACTCTGATGGAACTTGCACGTACAAGACGCTTACCATTGCAGGCGGTTCGATAGTTTTGCAATAAGAGCGCAAACTGCGATCGATATGTGGATCGACGCGCGAACCTTGATTTAATACCAAAGGATTGAGATAAAATGCGTTACAGTCTTCTTGCAAAGCTACACCCAGATAGTTTTTAAAAAACGGAAAGCAGCGTTCAACCTCGCTAATATGCGAGCGCTGGAATACTACAGAAAACCCTTTTGTTGCTACAAAGTCGCGGTTGAGATTATTAACTGCTAAATATGGATTTGCTAAAATCTTTGCTTGCAATTTGGTGAGGTAGTTAGGTTTAAATGTATTTTGTATAGTACGGTAGTAGCTCATAGATTGGGCTTGTTTAAGCTTTGCTGTAAAAGTAATATTTTGATTGCATATTTAGCTTAAAAATAAAGTATTAAGCAATACCTATTTTATTTAGAGCCAGCAAATTCAAAGCTGGTATTGAGTGTTGGTTATGTACCATTACCAAAAATTGCGCTGCAATCGGCAAAATCTCGGTTCAACCGGGGACAAACTGGTACTATATTCGGCGGTAAAGGCTCGGTAGTTGGCATACAACAAGAACTTTAAAGTTGTTGCACCAAGGTTTTACATCGATTGGCGATCGCGCTCCAATCTCCCACAGCTACCAATTCTTGGGGAAATAACTCTCTAGAAAGCCCAATTGCGATCGCGCCTGCTAGTAAAAACCCTTTAGCATTATCTATCGTCACGCCTCCGGTAGGAATTAGCGGTATGTGTCCAAGCGGTGCTTGCAGGCTTTTAATATAGCTTGCTCCCCCGACGGCTTGCACGGGGAACACTTTTACACAACTTGCGCCTGCATTCCAAGCAGTAACAATTTCTGTGGGGGAAAGCGCCCCCGGTATAATAGCTATACCTATTTTTTCCGCCGCTTTAATCATGGTTACATCAGTATGGGGTGTAAACAAAAATTGCGCTCCAGAGGCGATCGCCCGCTCTTGTTGCTCTAGGTTCAACAGCGTTCCCGTCCCAATGGTACAACCTGGCAATTCGGTACGCAATTGCGAAATTACTTCTTCTGGGCGATCGCTATTCCAGGTAATTTCAATTAATTGGATGCCCCCTTTAGCTACAGCTTTTGCCATTTGTAGAGCCAAATCTTTATGGCTAGAGCGGATAACTGCAATTATTTTACTTTTCTGCAATAAAGATAACCAATTTTGACTATAGGCTTTCATTTATTAAAATACTCATACTAAAAAGCAATTTGTATTTCTCCATTACAGCTTTTATTCAGCCTAAAGAGCGAGTTAGTTCAGCCATCAGAAGGATGAAATTAGTTATGTATATTCTTAACCTAGTTAAGTAGGTAATATGATGTATCAGACAAAACTATGCCCCTTTACAAGCTTGAAGACTTCGATCCAAACTATTGTCAAACCTTCGGTGGTGAAGATGTAAAAGCAATGGATCTCTATACCGAAGGTGGTAATCGTATCGGTAAAGTGGCTGATGCTTTAGTTGACAAAGAAGGTCGATTTCGGTATCTAGTCATTGATACAGGCATAGATAATTCGGGTAAACGAATCTTATTACCTATAGGTCTTTCTCGAATAGATTCCAACGCTCAGCGCGTTTATGTAGATGGTCTAAATAAAGAACAAGTAGAACACTTACCTGCGTACAACGACCGCATTGTAGTTGATTATGATTACGAGGAGCAAGTTCGCGGAGTATATCGCCAAAATCCTGCTCCTCAATCTATTGACCGCAATACCTATGATTACCAGCAAGAGCCTTCTTTGTATGGCTTAAGCGAACAAAATCATCAAACCTTCAAGCTATACGAAGAAAGATTAGTTGCTAGCAAAAGTCGGGTTAAAACTGGTGAAGTAGCTGTTGGTAAACATATTGAAACTGAAACCGCCGTAGTTTCTGTACCAATTACTAAAGAAAGAGTAATTATTGAACGAACAACGCCTTCTACTGTAGGTCGAGTAGTTTCCTCTGACGAAATTGATTTTCAATCAGGTGAAGTCGCTCGTATAGAATTATACGAAGAAAAACCAGAGTTTCACAAAGAAACTTTCATCCGCGAAGAAGTCCGGGTAACAAAAGTTGTTGAGCAAGATACCGTAGAAGCTCAAGAAACTATCCGTAGAGAAGAATTAGATATTGATACTGAAGGCAATCCTAATATGTCTGCCGATACACCAGTCATAAATGACAGCATTTAATTAGTTAATATCTAATTTTTCTCTAAGAGGACAGCAGAATAATATATTTTGCTGTTTTTCTCAAAAGCAGGTTATTCAAACATTAAAAAAACTCTGGATTATTTATATATGGCACTGTATAAGTTAGATGAATTTTACCCCAATTATCAACAAGAATTATTTGATGGTGAAGACATCAAAGGGCTTGATGTCTATGCAGGAAAGTCGGATGATAAAATCGGCAGTATAGAAAATGCCTTGGTTGACGAGCAAGGTCGCTTTCGTTATTTTGTAATTGATACAGGCTTTTGGATTTTTGGTAAAAAAGTTTTATTGCCTGTTGGTAAATGTCATATTGATGCCAAAGCAAAACGGATAAATGCTATAGGTATTGTCAACAAAAAGCAAATAGAAGACTTACCTGAATATCACGAGAGTAAAGTTCCCGATCGCAAACATGAAGAGCAGATCAAACAGGCTTATCACTCTCCAGTAATGAAGTCTTTAGAAGAACCTACGGTAGTAGCATCATCTGCGCCAACTTCCTACCCGATCGCAGCAAGCGAACGGTTAGAGCATAGCTCTAATCGCCCTACTTATGATTATCATCAAGATCCATCTTTATACAATTTAGATCCTGACAATCATCAAACTCTCAAGTTATATGAAGAAAGGCTAGTTACTAACAAAAAACGTCAGCAAACTGGGGAAGTAGTTTTAGCTAAGCACGTTGAAACTGAAACCGCTAGAGTTTCCCTACCTTTAGAAAAAGACCATATCGTTATTGAACGCAGCATTCCTACTAATAGAAATTTGGCTTCTGTTGGAGATGTAGATTTCCAGGAGGGTGAAATAATTAGAATGAAAGTTTATGAAGAAACCGCAGATGTTCATAAAGAAGCTTTTGTTCGCGAGGAAGTAACAATTAAAAAAGAAGTGGATGTTGATATAGTTAAGGCGAAAGAAACCTTACGCCGAGAGGAGCTAGATATTGGTACGAAAGGTCGTCTAGACATTGATACTCAAGATAGTTAGATGTTTATTTGACAAGTAATTATCCAGCATTTCTAGCATACTTAGAAATGCTGGATAATAGGCGAATATATTCGGTACAATTAATTTTAATGTGTGCAAATCTATAAAACATAATATTTTTCAAGAATTACAAATATTAACTTTTGTTGCTGTACAAATATCTATCTTTTGTAGTTAATCCAATGTAGTTTAAGTCATTCGTTAGGAAGATGGAAAAAAGTTAATGAATTAATAGATTAGTTAAGTAACAAGAGGAAAAAAATAGAGGTTTTCATAGTATGGCATTAGTAAAAATATCCGATTACGATCCAGATTATCGCGAAAGTCTTGGAGGTTCCGACCTCAAAGGTATGGGAGTATATACCCAAGCGGATGAGAAAATTGGCAGTATCCACGATGTTTTAGTAGATGAAGAAGGACAGTTCCGCTACTTGGTAGTAGACTTAGGTTTTTGGATTTTTGGCAAGCAAGTTTTACTGCCAATTGGACGTTCTCAAATCGACCAAAGTTCTGACCGCGTATATGCAATTGGTATGACAAGAGAGCAAGCGGAAAACTTACCAGAATTTAGCGATCGCCTAGCTTTGGATTACGATTACGAGGAGAGCGTCAGAGAAGTATACCGTACTCCCGCAGTTGGGGCTTCTACAAGCGCAGTAATGGACACTGCTAGACCTGCTACTATGCCATTGGAAACTTCTGCACCATTAGAAGCTTCTGCGCCATTAGAGGGTGTTGCTCCTACTGCTGGCATGACAGGCGCTCGTACAACTCCAGCCTACAGCCGCGATACTTATAACTATCAACATGAGCCAGAATTGTTTGATGTCAACCATACTAACAACCAGACTCTTAAGCTATATCAAGAACGCTTGATCGCCAACAAAAAACGTGTTAAGACGGGTGACGTTACCGTAGGGAAGCACGTTGAAACTGAAACAGCAAAAGTTTCAGTACCAATTGAAAAAGAGCGCGTTGTGATTGAGCGAGTCACCCCAACGGACGCTGGTGTAACTGTAAACCCAGGCGAAGCTACATTCCGTGAGGGCGAAGTCGCTCACGTTGAACTCTACGAAGAAAGTGCTGATATCCACAAAGAAGCCTTTGTTAGAGAAGAAATCAAAGTCAGAAAAGAAGTAGAAACCGAAACTGTTGAAGCAAAAGAAACCTTGCGTCGCGAAGAAGTGGATATCAATACTGGTGGAATCCCGGTTGATGAAAGACGCGATCGCATCTAAGCTAGGTTAGCGACTTTCCATTTCTAGTCTAAGCTTTTGTCTAACGGCTTTCTAGATCAACTGGTGCAGGCAGGGCATAAAGTATGCCCTGCCTGCACTTTTGCAGATAGACTACACTCATAATAATTGTCAATTTGCTTTCCTGAAGTTATCATTTGTTCTTATTGAACAAATTGAAAAACAAACACAGAAAATCAATAGGTAGTAATAAATATGAATAATTCAGACCGTAATTTTTCTGAATACGAAGATACCGATCGGTCAAATACTGAGTCTTCTAATACACAAAACGACTCTAAAGAACAAGATAATAAAAATATTGAACCTTTATTTGAATCGCAAAATTTTCCTAACCAATCGTCTGATGATGACTTAATGAGTCTATTTGCCAATTCTGGAATGTTAGAAGAAGAGACGAATACAGAATTATTTACTAATTCTGAAATGATGTCAATGGGAGAAGAAACAAACATTTTTAATACTCCCGAAATTCCAGGAGAAACAAATGAGATGGACTTATTTAATTCTCCTGAATTGATGTCAATGGGAGAAGAAACAGACCTCTTCAATACGCCAGCAATGATGCCGATGGAGGAAAGCACAGAACTATTTAACACGCCGGAAATGCTGGGAGAAACAAGTGAAATGGACTTGTTCGATACGCCGGAAATAATGTCAATGAGTAGTGAGAGTGACATGGACTTGTTCAATACGCCGGAAATGATGTCGACGAGCAATGAAACAGACTTGTTTGATACGCCAGCAATGATGTCGATGGAGGAAAGCACAGAACTATTTAACACGCCGGAAATAATGTCAATGAGTAGTGAGCTTGATAATAGTAGTCAACCTGCCGAAATACCAGAAGAAACCAGCGAGACAGAATTATTTAATACGCCAGAAATGATGTCAACGGGAGAAGAAACAGACATTTTTGCTACTCCCGAAATAATGTCAATGAGTAGTGAGCTTGACAATAGTCAACCTGCCGAAATGCCTGAAGAAACCAGCGATATGGACTTGCTTGCTACATCAACTGATGATTTAAACCAATTTATAGAAATAGTGGCAATGGAAAGTGAAATAAATTCAAATCAGCAGCCAGAAATAGTAGAAGATACAAATGACCTAGGTTTAGGAGCAGCAATAGCTGCGTCGGCGAGTATTCCTTTACTAGAAGAAAGACTGAGAGTAGACATTAATAAGGAGAAAATCGGTGAGGTAGTTGTTAGAAAAGAAATTGAAACTGAAATGATTCAAGTTCCAATTAGACGAGAAAAATTGATTGTTGAACAAGTAGGTGAAGAAACTATCCAACTTGCAGAAATCGATCTAGGACACAGTGAAATTCAAGGAGTTGAGTTAGCTACAAGTCAATCAAATATTCCTCAAGCTGTAGCTACAACCAATGAAATGATTGTAGCAGGCGAATTTACCTCAGCTAAAATAGCCAGCTTACTCTTAAATGCGATCGCTTTAGAACGCCGTCAAGGATGCAAAAAAATCAAAATAGAAATTGTTGTAGATGATGCTGAGCGTCAACAAACCTATCAAGAATGGGTAGATCGTTGCTCAATTAAGCCATCGCGTAACTAAAGCTCCACGTTGCAACCTTTCAATCTCACAAAAAAAGCAGGGTAATTCTAGCACTAGAATTACCCTGCTTTGTGTATATCCGTTGCTTATGCCAACGACGCAGTTTTTACATCGCTGTTTGCCAATAACTCTTGCAACTCATCAGCGTCTACAGTCTCTTTTTCAATTAGCATATTAGCTAAAGTATCGAGAATATGACGGTTGCTGACTAGCACTTCCTTGGCTCTACGGTAAGCTACATCAACAAGCTTGCGTACCTCATCATCAATGGCGGCGGCGGTTTCCTCAGAGAAATCGCGTTCGGCAACAATATCCCGACCGAGGAACATATTACCTTGTTGACGACCCAGAGCAACTTGTCCTAAGCGATCACTCATCCCAAATCGAGTTACCATTTGACGAGCTACTCGCGCTACCTGTTGCAGGTCATTGGAAGCGCCTGTAGTGACTTCTTCCTCACCAAAGATCAATTCTTCAGTAATGCGTCCGCCTAAAGCTACAGCCATCTGATTCTCTAGGTAAGAGCGGCTATATAATCCCGTATCCATCCGATCTTCACTGGGAGTAAACCAAGTCAAACCACCCGCACGACCGCGAGGAATAATACTAATTTTCTGTACGGGGTCGTAATCTGGCATCAACGCACCAACTAAAGCATGACCTGCTTCGTGGTAAGCTACCAAGGTTTTGCGCTTTTCGCTCATTACCCGGTCTTTCTTCTCAGGTCCAGCTAGTACGCGATCGATGGCATCATTGACTTCATCCATAGAGATTTCGGTCAAACTGCGACGCGCTGCCAAAATTGCCGCTTCATTAAGCAAGTTAGACAAATCGGCACCCGTAAATCCAGGAGTCCGACGAGCAATTCTATCTAGATCGACATCTTTAGCTAAAGTTTTGCCGCGAGAGTGAACTTTAAGAATTTCCGCGCGTCCAGCGTAGTCAGGGCGATCTACCACAACTTGGCGATCGAAACGACCTGGACGTAATAATGCTGAATCTAGTACATCTGGGCGGTTAGTTGCAGCAATCAGAATAATTCCTGTATTGCCTTCAAAACCATCCATTTCGGTAAGCAACTGGTTGAGAGTCTGCTCTCTTTCATCGTTACCGCCGCCCAAACCTGCACCCCGTTGGCGACCTACTGCATCGATTTCATCAATAAATACGATACAAGGAGCATTAGCTTTGGCTTGCTCAAACAAATCGCGGACGCGCGACGCACCCACACCCACAAACATTTCAACAAATTCCGAACCAGAGATCGAGAAGAAGGGAACCCCTGCTTCTCCAGCTACGGCACGAGCTAGGAGGGTTTTACCAGTTCCGGGAGGTCCAACTAGCAGTACGCCTTTAGGAATTTTCGCGCCTACCGCCGTGAAACGGTCAGCATTTTTGAGAAAGTCTACAACTTCGTTTAGCTCTAGTTTTGCCTGATCGATACCCGCAACATCGCCAAAAGTGATTTGGGTCTGCGGCTCCATTTGGACTCTAGCTTTTGATTTGCCAAAATTCATTGCTTGACTACCAGGACCGCTTTGAGCGCGTCGGAGCAAGAAAAATAAGCCAACCAATAGCAGCACTGGCACAAATATACTGCTGAGTACTCTAAACAAGGTACTATCATCAGCTTGAGGCGAAACCACTATATCAACGTTATTTTTACTTAAAATATCGATCAAGTCAGGATCGTTAAGTAAATTTACTATTTTCTTTTCACCGTCTTGAGGCGTTACCTGCGCTCTAGTGCGATCGGCACTAAGGCTTACGCGCTCAACTTTGCCTTCTTGAACTTCTTGAATAAATTGACTATATCGCCATGTCTCTCGGCTTTGGGGTTGTTTTTCAAAAAATGCTGTTCCCAATGCTAAGACTACAATGCCTAGCAGAACGTACAGCCCCGCGTTTCTCCAGCGTTTATTCACCGAGGTTATTCCTCCTAACCTTAATTAACTTAAGAAGGTGTTTTAAGTTAAATGTTAACTATTCTTAATCTAGCTTAGAATTACAGCAGTTGCCATGTTAGGGGATCGCCGTTGAGCAACAGAGTTTATTACTCTACAAACAACCCTTGGAGGAGCTTCAAGGCAGGATGATGAGGATCGTAGTACGTTTTCGTTGTTTGTTGCAATATGGTGTGGAGCGGTACAACTTGGACAACACTATTGCTATAGGCGATCGCATCAAACTCAGTTACCAATTGGCGCTGCCAAGGTGCTTGTTTTACTTCTAAGTTTTGCCCCTGTAACCATTCAATAAGCCGCGATCGCACAATTCCCGGCAAAATCCCCACTTCTAAGGGTGGTGTCCACCAACAGCCATCTTTCCAACCCCATAAGTTTCCGGTGCTAGTCTCTAACCAATCACCGCTCCTAGAATCTACCAAAATAGCCTCCTGCGCCGATCGCGATCGCGCCAAACTTTGCGCTAACCACGCACTCAAATAATTTCCAGTTTTATGAGCCGCCAGAGCGCGCTCTAATTCCACAATGTAAGCCGCTCGACCACGATTTTGATCTTCAATCAACCTTGCGGGTAATTCCCGCCCCGTAATCCATTCGCGCCCATCAGGAAACAAAGTAATTCGCAGCACGGGAAAATATTGCAGCATAGAAATCGCACCTTGTTGCACTTGCTCCCAATTTGGTTGTTGCCAATCAAAAGTTTGCAAACTAGCAGATAAGCGATCGCAATGCGCCGCCCAATTAGTCAGTCGGGAGTCTAAAGAGTGCCGATACACCCGCACAGTTGTAAACACAGTTGCCCCATACAGTAGTCCTGGATCGTCAATTGCCAATTCCAGAGTATTGCTTGCAACCAAGCCGCCGTCATACCAAAACATATTAAAGGACGCAAAACCTAAAAAACAGAGGTTTGGTAGAGGCAACTTTCCATTGAAGGTCTTTGACTTTCTTAAAAATAAAATCCAAACTCTTTAGCCCTCACCTGAATACTGCTGAACGCACAGAGCTTGAACGCTCACAGACATGACATTGTTTGCAGGGGGTTTGGGGGGCAGACCCCCCAAGTTCTGGTTTTTCTTAGAGAAAGCCTTCAAATGCTTTAAGTCCTGATACAAAAGAATTTTGAAGATACTTCAAAGCCTGCCATTTCCTTGGACAATATGCTTAAGCGTAGTCAAAGTTTCCAAACTAATCAAACCGCGCCTTTGTCCTTTTTGATTAGACATACCCAAAAACACCGAGTCGCCCTGAGATGGATTGCGTGAAAAGCGAGGAGAAGCATTGATATAAGTAGAAGCGCTACTTACACCTAAAGCAAAATAGCGGCTTTCTTGATAAGACTCCGTAACAATACAGTCCGCGTGACCGCTACTATGCAAATTAATTAGCGCGATCGCTTCCTCCAAATTATTCACTACCCTAAAAGCAACAATCTTCTTCAAATACGCCCGACCCCACTCCTCCGCTAATTTCAAGTCTCCAAAAGCCTTACAAAGTTCTTCATCGCCTCTAATTTCAAAACCTTTTTCTTTCAAATTGTTCCACAGAGTAACAAGAGAAGACGGTTGGCTAGAGCGATGGATTAACACCTTTTCAATAGCATTTACTGGATCGGGCTGGCTTTGATGACTATCTAAAATCATCGATCGCACCATCTCCAAACTGCCCGACACTGCCCAATACAAGTAACAATTGCCCATAGCCGTCTTTAACACTGGGGCGGTTGATTGTCGCATTACCTGCTGTACCATACTCGGACGACCATAGGGAATCACCAAATTTAAGTACCGATCTTGAGTTATCAAATCTCTAACTACTGCACTCCCGCCCTCGCTTCCTAGCAACTGCACGCTTGCATCAGGCAGATCTGTTCCTTCTAAAGCCGATTCAAGGGCATTAAAAATCGCTTGATTAGAATGACTAGCCTCGCTACCGCCTCTGAGGATTAAACTATTACCAGTTTTGATACACAACCCCGCCGCGATCGCCCCTAACTCTGGAAATGCCTCATAAATTAGCGCTATGACTCCCAAAGGCATCAACTGACAGTAAGTTTGGGAGTCTTGGAGTTGATATTCTGCATTTCTTACCCGACGTAAGGGGTCGGGTAACTTACCCAAACGCTCCAAAATTTCTATAGTTGCTTGCAATCGTTCTGGGGTCAGCTTCAGCCAATCTAAAATTAGCTCTGGTACTGCCATTTCGCGACTAGCTTCGAGATCTAGAGTATTTGCCTCTAAAATGTCATTTACCGACCGTTGCAGAGCTTGGGCTATCGCCGAAACTGCACGACTGCGCTCTGCTCCCTTAGTAATGCTCAATTTTAAAGAAGCTTGGTAGGCGCGTTCTACTGTAACCACAGGTTCAATATTTGCAGCCACATTATCGGTCATTTGTCAGCGCCTGTAAGTAAGCCAATTTATAAATGCTGGTATTATAGCCACAATTAAGGCTCCGATCGCCCAAATCAAGAAGTTCGCCCCACTAGGTACTTGTAATGCTGATGGCAGCCACACAAATAGTAATACTACTATTGCACCTATTGCTATAGGTAAATAACTTTGTTTTAAGTGAGATTGAGCCGTTATCCACCGATTTCCTACCCATCGCCAAGTTGGTTTATGGGGGTAAGTAGTTGATAGTTGCTCTAAAGCATAACCATTTTCTTCAACTACAAATATTTTTTGACAGCGATCGCACCCCATGGCATCGGTGAGGACAATCGGAACCAACCGCCCTTGACGGCGACAGGGACAAGGGTAGTCGGTATTCAAATCAATTTTTTGCGGCTTATGAGATTGCACGAGCGATCGCACTGCGTAGTAAATAGTTTTTCTTGAGTGTAGCTGAAATATATTTCTATATAAACCTAATAAATCCAATTTTCATCAGCCAAGGGTTCCCGCTTGAGGATATCGCGGCTTCGCTGCCATTGCGGTAGGTATTTATCCATGTAAGCCCGGAAGACTTCGTTGTGATAGCGCTCTAGTAGGTGTACTAATTCATGGACTAAAAAGTATTCCAGGCATTCAAGGGGCTTTTTAGCAAGTTCCAAATTATAGCCCGTAGACTTTACACGCTTGGTAGATACTGGTACAAACTAGCATGGCATTACCGCGTCCATTTATGAGGCGCGGCTTGGTGTCTATATCGAGCAAAATATCTTTAACTATCTGTTCTAAGCGCGATTGGCTAGAAAGCACCTTTTGCAACGTCCCCCATTTTTGTTTGAGTTGGGTTTTGGCAATGTCGGACAATCCGCGAGTCTTGGCTTCAAACCACTGGTCAATGAGTCAGTTATAGCAACAGTGTTTTAGAAAACGGTAGGTTTTTCTATCTAAATCAAGAAATTTGGAAAAATCCATCGGGTTCGACGGCGGGTAAAAACTTGCGGGTGTCTGACGGTAATTTTTCTAAAAATACAACTAGACACCATTGTTCTAATACCAATTCTGAATGAAGGTGCGCTAAATTAGCATAAGTGTAAGGGGAAAGGAAAAGTTATGAGTCGTCCGTTCCAAGTGGAGATATCTGAAAGCAAAGAAATGTTGGAGAAAGCACTCAAATATG
>NZ_JBYCCV010000065.1:0-23348 GCF_057473825.1 Aliterella sp. E5.1 | reverse complement strand
TGAAAATTTACAAGACCACAACTTAATCAAATTCGATCTGACTTAATTTAAAAAAAACTATTTTATAAAGGCTCATCAAAAAATTGACAATGGATAATGCAGTCATTGTCAATCTTTTATGTGTAGATAGCCAAAATGTTTTTTTGATTAAAAAAAACTATTAATTTTTAACTTTGTGCTACATAAGTACAATTTTTAACATAGTAATATATCTGCCAAAATGGCAAGTCAAAAACAATTGCATCAGCTAAGTTATTGATAGCAACACAAAGTTGTTTGAACTAAAAAAACAAAAGGATAAACACATGATTATTTCCGATCTAAATCATCTAGAAGTTATTGATGAAGCAGTAGAAATTATGGGTGGAGATACATCACTTCCAACTTATGACTTTTTTGCTTTAGCAAATGCAGGGTCGGTTGCTGACGCTATCGGTTCTATTTCTCAAACTTCAACTATTACACAAACAGGTGCAGTTGCTGGTCTTTTCTCCAAGTCTCTATCTTTATCTACCTCACTTGCGGCTAATTAGTTGAGTATTTTGAGGAGAAAGATTGCTGGAAGTAAGTTTTTTTTAAAGCTTTCGGCAGTTCTATCCTCTATTTACTCTAAAACTTAGAGTTTTGCATAATTCAAAAAGCAAAACCGCCAGGTTTGCCAAAAAAGCATATTAGCCTATGTCCAAAATTGTCTAGAAATAAAACTACGGTCAGTGCTTGTTAAGCCTACTTTAGCTTGATTTTTTAATTAATTAGACTTGTAAAGGAGAGATATAGTGAGCAGATTAGCAATTAACAATTTAAGTTTTTTTGATTTATTAGCACCCAACGAATCAAAACTAAAAGGTGGCGCTCTTGTGCCATTTCCTTCTACGGCTTTAGATACTGACCTTGATACTAGGTTACTTACAGGCTACACCAATACTGGTAACTTAGAAAATGGATTTAACATCCAAACTTTAACCCTTGGTAGTGGGGCTGGTGCGGCGGCTTCAGCTGTTTCAATATTCGGTCAAGCTACCGCCGATGCTGACGCTGTAGTTTAAGCTCGTTCGGTTGATATTTAGCTACCTATCGATACAATCACAAAAATATCTGGGCTGGATAATCGCGATCGCTAAATATTGCGATTGCTGAGTAAATATAATCCTCACTTCTAATCTGCTTTTTAAAAGTCCGATTTAGAGGTGATTTTTGTTTGATTACTTTCAAATAAAATACTGGATTTAAAAAATCATTTTTAAATTAAATAAATGCCAATTTGGCAACACAGTTTCAGTCAAATTAATTATATTACTTATAGCAACCAAAAAGTTGCAAACAATCTCAACTACCTAGCAGGAGAAGACAATGATTATTACTGATTTGAATCATTTGGAATTAGTTTCGACAACTGATGTTGTCGGCGGTTCTGGTACGTTTAATTACTCAGACTTTGTAAGCCAGTACGCAACACTCTATCAAAATAGCTATGCTACTGCTGATGCTGAATCTCAATTTGGCGATGTAGATGCAGAAGCTGTTTCTTACAACGTTGGTGCAATTGAACAAAACGCCTAGAGTTTTGCTCTGTTTAATTGGTTGCTTAGTTACATTGAAAAATTGTTGACGCAACTTGTAATCCTTGTTATTAAAGCTAAGGTTTGAGTTGCTTACTAAGGAGAAAGAAATGGTTATCACTGATTTGAATCACTTGGAATTAGTTTCAACAACTGATGTTGTCGGTGGTTCTGGGTATTTTAGTTACTCAGACTATTTAAGCCAGTCCGCAGCACTCTATCAAAATAGCTATGCTACAGCCTATGCTGAATCTCAGTTTGAAGATGCAACGGCAGAAGCTGTTTCTTACAATGTTGGTGCAATCAGTCAAAGCGCCTAGAGTTCTGCTCTGTTTAATTGGTTGCTTAGTTACATTGAAAAATTGTTGACGCAACTTGTAATCTTTGTTATTAAAACTAAGGTTTGAGTTGTTTACTAAGGAGAAGACAATGATTATTACTGATTTGAATCATTTGGAATTAGTTTCAGCAACTGATGTTGTCGGTGGTTCTGGCGAGTTTTATTTCTCAACAAGCTTACAGCAGTACGCAGGACTCTATCAATATAGCTATGCTAAGGTTGATGCTGAATCTCAATTTGGCGATGCAGACGCAGATGCTGTTTCTTACAATATTGGTGCAATCGAGCAAAGCGCTTAGAATTCTGCTCTGTTTGACGAATTGCTCGATACAATAAGAAACTTAAATAATAAAGACCTTGCTTTTAATAGCAGGGTCTTTATTATTTGAGTTAACTATATTTATCAAAACAATGTACTTGGTTCTTACGTCTAAAATTTACTTTATTTTTCCATAAACCAATATATGCCAAAATGGCAACCTTAAGTTCGTGCAAATGAGTATATTATTCTTAGAAACTTAACAAAGTAGTTTCAATAAAAACACCACTTGGAATAAATCAAAATGATTATTGCGGACTTACACCATCTACAAGTAGTTGAAGAAAGTTCTATTATTGGAGGCAATGGAAATAATAGCTTATTTGAATTATTAGATGTTACTTACCAGCAAGCCTCTTTAATTCAGTTGGGTCTTTCATCGGCTCAAGCTGTATCGTTAGTTGGTAATGCTAGGGGTTCTGCTCTGGCTGTAAACATCCCTAGCATTACCCAAACTATTTAGGCGGATGTTTGTTTAAGAGAATGCTTATTGGGCTTAATTCAAGCATAAGTTAGTAAAAGAATATTGACTTCACGTTCCCAACTCAGTTTGTGAAAATTTTGCATAGTTTTAGCTAAAATAAGGAGAAATTATGAGTGTACTATCCATTAATGATTTAAAATTTATTGAATTCATCTCATCGGCAGATAGTAAAATTGTAGGCGGCAACCAGTGGGATATAATAATTGGCTTATTACCTATTGGGATGCTCCCAGCAATTAGGACTTTAAATCCAGACAATGAAGATAGTGTTACCGATAATGGCACTGTGACCCAAGAGTCACAAGCTATGGCTTCTTTTAGTAGTGACAAGGGTGGTTCAACACAAACTTATACGTCTTCAAGTTCAAGTTAGTTTTTTACTAAAAATTAACCTTTGCTAAAAACAGTCTAAGATCGCTAAGTCTTAGACTGTAATTTAAACAATAGTTATAAAACCTTACTTAAATAGGGTCGAAAAATGACTGCGCCTCTAGCAATGCTTATAGAACCAGATAAAATTGTTAGCCTGCTGAAAAAAAATATCCAATTTAAAGAAGTATATCAGCAGGTTTTACATGAAAACATTATTCAAAAAGCTGCACAAGAAAGAGGGGTAACAGTTAGCAGCCAGGAAATTCAGGCGCAATGCGATCGCCTGCGTCATGAGAAACGCCTGGAAAGTGCCTCTGACACCATGACTTGGCTTGCAGATCAAATGATTGCAGTAGAAGAACTAGAAATAGGTATTCGCGATCGCTTACTAGCCGAAAAGCTGGCTGATTATTTGTTTAATCAAGATGTAGAAAAGTTTTTTGCTCAAAATAAAATTGACTTTGAACAAGTTTTAATTTATCAAATAGTGGTTCCCTACCCAAAACTTGCTCAAGAAATTTTGTACCAAGTTGAAGAAGCTGAAATTAGCTTTTATGAAGCTGCTCATCTCTATGATATTGACGAAAGACGGCGCTATCATTGTGGTTATGAAGGCAAGCTTTATCGTTGGAATTTGAAGCCTGCTATTGCCGCAGTTGTTTTTAATAGCAAAAAAGTTGGTGAATTAATTGGACCAATTACTGTTGATAAACAAAGCCATTTATTAATGGTCGAACAGTTTATCCCAGCAGAATTAACTCCAGATATATATCAAAGTATTCGCCAGCGATTATTTAAACAGTGGCTTGATGGCGAACTCAATTATTTATTACATAATAGTTAAAATTTTACTAAATACTAAAAATAGTTTGCTGACAAGTTCTACTTACGAAAGTTTTAACGCAAACAACTAGGTTTTTTCTTAGTTTTATATTTGATACCTATTAAACCAATAAAAAATAGCGAACCTAGCAAAGCTTCTGGTTCAGGGACTGCAACGCTCCCTTGATTGTTCTTATCTTGGATCAAAGTTATATTAGTTGAATTTTCAAATTGATGGTTAAGGGAGCCTTGTAATAAAGCACTGGTGACATTTCTAGTTGGCTCGGAGTTGCTAGATAAAGTGCTACTTGCTAATAAAAAATTGTTACTGGTTTGTAAGCTTAAAGAATTATTAGAGATAGGAAGATCTAAGCTGAAAGAAAGCAAAAAAGAATCATATACTAAAATTGGATCGAGAGTATCCACCAATAAAAAAGATAATTCTCCAGAAGCACTAGCAGATTCATTAGATGACAAGTTATCAGTCAATGTTAGTGAATTTACAGCAGCTAGAAAATCAAACGAAAAAGTTTCCCCAGCGTCAATTGTAAAGTTACCAATAATTTGAGCTTCACTTTGGGCGGAACTAAAATAATCACTGCCTTCTCCACTAGCACTACTCAAAATTTCACTGGTTGTTAACGTTGGCTCTACGAAAAAATTTGCTTCTGCTTGAGCTACACTAAAACTTGAAGAATTGGTTAAGGCGATCGCTAAAGTTGTAGTATCAGTAAAAGTCTGCGTTGTATCAGGTGAATGACTAAAGTTAGTTAGTTCTGTTGATATTTGGGAAAATGCTATAGAGGCAGCCTGACTAGGCAAAATTGAGATAATTATTGCAATTTTTGTTAAAAACGAAGTAGTTACTAAGGGCAAAAAAAATCTATAAAATCTAAGTTTTTTAGGCATAACATCCTGCTACTTACGTTTTTAAGAATAAAATTGACCAAGCGGTAACAATTTTAAAATTACGTACAATTGACAAAATAATATTATTGCTTTTGTCTAATTGCTTGCTAGTTAATAAGCAATATAGATGCTAGCTATTATTAGTAATTTGTAGTTAACAACAATAGTAAAATTAATTACTGAGTAGATCAAACGAGGTTTTTAAATTAATTATATCTTAGTAGAAATTTGGGATATTTTCTATTAAGAATTAGTAAGTATGTAGAATTTATCTGTAAAGATTGATTAAAAATACCTACTCAATTTAGGCGTTAGATTTGGGTAAAGGAGAGCCGAGAGTAGTGAGATTAAGTGCGTAGCCGCCAGTAACTAAATAAACACTTTGGGAAATCGCTCCTATGCGTCGGACTAAACTACCTAGGCGATCGCGAAATGTTCTGCCACTAGGATACGCTGGTACAACGCCCCAGCCCGTTTCTTCGGCAACAAAAATTATTTCTTGCGTGCATTGTTGTAAAGTAACAAGCAAATTTTCTACAATTTGCTCCCATTGGCGCTCGTCAGTGTCTAATAAATTTGCCACCCAAGTACCCAAGGAATCTACCAATAAGCAACTAGAAACAGGGGAATTGGCGATCGCATCTATTAATTCTAATTGGGGTACTTCCCAAGTTGACCAATGTTCCGGGCGACGGTGACGATGCTTGTCTAGGCGCTGCACCCAATCTAAATCATTAGGATCGACTAAAGCTGTGGCTAGATAAATAACCGAATTATTGGACTTAAGCGCTAAATTTTCTGCCCATTCGCTCTTGCCTGAGCGAGCGGGTCCTGTAACTAAAACAATTTCCATATAATTGCCGTTGCAAGTCCAAAATCTACCAATATTTTTGTATTCGTCGCTCGTCTTAGATAAAATAACTAAAATCCCGACGTACCAAACAGACATTCAGCCCAGACCAAAACATGAATGACTACCTAATTGTATGCTTTAGCCATTGCTAGTTTGAATTATGAAAGCAGATTTAAACAAAATTTTGGCAGCCTTGCAACAGATAGAACAAAATCCCAACTTTTGCGATCGCTCCTTAGTCACCCCGGAGCAAGATGATACCGCCCCTAACCAAGCCTCGGAGCCGATTAATCAAGCGGCGACACCTTCATCTTCTACCCCAATTCCACCCCTCCAACCAAATCGTAAAGTTCCTGCCCTACCTACATTCAATTTGAATCAGGAGGAAAGTCTCTCAGAGGCTCCTACCACTAATGTAGTCGCTGCCGCCACCCCACTACCGACTAGATTAATGGAGGAAGCCCAGCAAGTCGTCCAGCAAATTGAAAATCTTTATATGGAAGGACCAATTGTTGATGGTTGGCTAGAGTCCTACCCTTGTGAATCGGCAACAAGTAACGATGACACTGTAGATTACGTTAAGGCGAGTAGTTTGGAACAAGATAAGGTCGTTTGGGAAGCCCCCCGCTCTTGCTACCGTCTAAATGGTGTCAGCCAGACAGGTCAACCGTGGTCTTATCCTTGTCCGCTTGAACAATTGCCTAGTGTAAGTGTAGCGATCGCGCGTTACGAAAAATTGCAGCAATTACTCGCTCGCAAACGGGACTTAGAAACCCGCCTCAAACAACTGTAAATACTAAATTTTTACTCGTTCATATTGCGATAAGTGGCAACGGCGGAAGGAGAAATTCTGTTTAAATATCGGAATATCCAGTACTTAAATATAGTATCTAAAATTACCGGAAACGTAGCAATAAATAGAAATATAAAACCGTGATTTTCTGGTAATCCTAAATGACGAGCTACACCAGCCAAAATGACTTCCCAACCGTGAGGTGAGTGAAAGCCAACAAACATATCAGTAAATAAAATAATAATAAATGCCTTAGCACTATCGCTTAAGCCATATACAACCTGATCAATAAAATCTTTGAGAATTGCGATCTCGCGTTTACTAGCAATAATTAGCCAGACAAAAGCTCCTAAAGCACACAAATCTGCAAATACATTCTCGATCGCATCGGTGCTTTCTTGGCGATAGTTTTCAGCAATCTGACTTACTTTAGCTTTAAGTTGTTCTTCTAAAACTGGCGGAGGAAACTCTGCTGAACCCGTTAATAGTTGTTCAAATTTAAGCTTTTCTTCAAATTTTTGCATTTCTCCTAAAGCTCTTTCTTCCATTTCATAATTAATAAATATATCTAAGTTTGAGTTGGCTCTTACTCTCTCAACTATTGGACTAATAACTAAATGTTTTGAAAGCTGAAAAGTCAAAAAAGGTACTATCACTAATAATAAAACTAATCTTATAGATACAAAAGTTCGTTTTTGAGAAAACCGGAATTTTTGGACAACTTCAGTTTCTGATTTGGGGTCTAATTCAATTTTTAGGCGGTTGAGGGTGCTTAATATCGAGCGAGGCAAAACACTGGTTTCTTCTGCTTTGCTTTCTGAACGTTTAGTTAATTTAGTAGATGGTGATGTTTGCGGAGGATTGTCGATAGAAACTCGTTCAATCTTCGTAATTTGAGGCGGCACATCTACAGGGGAGCTAGTCTCGCTTACCGTGTATTTTCCCACTACTCGATCGATAAAACTTAGTTTTTCTAAAATAGAATTAGCATAGTTTTTAGATTGCAGGTCAAAACTATTATTAGCCGTTAATACACCATTATTTTTTGCTAATTTGAGAGTTTTTTGATTAAAATTACTAAACCACGAACGGCTAAGATTAAATTCTGTTAGGCTCATGCGAACAGTCTTCAAAAACTTACCAAGTTCGGAGTGAAGATAAGTCATCACGCTATTGCCATACGAGTCGCAGCGATCAGGTATCTTTTCGCCATTAAAATACTCGTCTTCCATCGCCTTAATTAGGGAAGCAGCCTCATAGGCTCGATTAAGACTCCGCTCTGTTGTCTGCAAGTAGCGTTGGTAGGCAGCGTGTAAGTAAGAGGATATATTGGGAAGCAAACTAGACTTTTTCATGCAGAAAATTATCCAGCCTTATTTTGGCAATTTTTAAGCTTACATTAATGTACGAGGGATCTTAGCAAATCTACGAGGTAAGAGTTGGTACGATTAGATTCTGTTTGGGTAGCAGGTTCGAGCAATACTGGGAAAACTACGCGCTTAGTCGAGCAATTCTGTCTATGGATGGAGTCAGATGGTGAAGAATATAGCCAAGCTTCTAACCGCAGACATAAATCAAAGGCGCTGAAAATTCCGCCAAAGTTAGATCGTCAACAAACTAAGCCAGCAGTCTTAGTTTTTGCCGCAAATAATGACAATCGACAGCAATTAGTCGAGCGCATTGTCACTGCTACTAGGGGAAAGTATCCTATCCGCGCCAAGACACCATTGGGGTTCTTGCAAGACGAAGTAACTTTATATTGGCCGTTGCTCATTGGGTTACTGAATCTCAAGGCGCAATTTCCGGTGAGGTTGCGTCCTGAAACTGAGCAAGAATTAGCAACCAAATTATGGAATCAACTAGATGGAGAAATATTTGCGGCGGCGGGCGTAAGCGAGTATCGATTGGTGCGGCGCATTCTAGACTTATTGCAATTGGCTGCTTATAGCGGTACGCCGACAGAAGAAATAGGTACAGTTTTGGAGCAAGGATTAGAGGATTCGGAAGATGTAATAGACTATGCTCAATTGTTGTTACATTGGCGTAGTTGGTGCAGGGAAAGGGGTTTATTGACTTACGGCACAATTACCGAATTGTACTACCAACACTTATTGCCCGATCCAAACTACCAGCAGCACTTATTGCGGCGCTATCGCTATGTACTAGCGGATGATGTAGATGATTATCCAGGGGTTGCGCGTTATTTATTTGACTTTTTGCTCGATCGAGGTGTTGTCGGGGCTTTTAGTTATAATCCTGACGGTGCAATTAGGTTAGGGTTAGGCTCCGATCCAGAGTATTTAGCGAGTTTGACTTCGCGCTGTCAAAAAGTAGAAACCTTGGTTGCGCCACCAGTGAAGTCTTTAGCAGAGATTGCTACACTAATGACCGAATCTGTCAGCCAACCACTAACGCTAGTCAGCTTACCTAGCGCAGTACAGACAATTGCTACTACTTCCCGCGCCGAATTGCTTAGAGAAACAGCCGATGCAGTTTCCCGCGCCGTAGAATCGGGAGTAGTGCAGCCGCAAGAAATAGCAATCATTGCTCCAGGCTTGGATGCGATCGCACGTTATAGCTTAGTTGAAATTTTGCGTAAACGGGGAATTGCCGTAGCGCCAACCAACGATCAGCGTCCTTTAAACAGTTATCCAGCAATTCGCGGCTTATTAACTTTGCTGGCTCTAGTCTACCCAGGTTTAGGGAGGTTAGTAGACAGGGATGCGGTAGCCGAGATGTTAGTTGTCCTCAGTCCCGATTTGACTACTCAAAACACCTACAAGATTGACCCTGTAAGGGCTGGTTTAATCGCTGATGCCTGTTTTGAACCCCACCCCGATCGCCCGAACTTGCTGCCTCACTGGGCCTACGATCGCTGGGATAGATTGGGCTACACTGCAACCACCGCTTACGAGCAGCTATTGCAGTGGATAGAAAAACAGCGCTCTCAGTACGAGATGCGGCTTTTGCCTAGCCCAATTTCTTTATTAGATAGAGCAATTCAAGACTTTTTATGGCAAGGTAGCAATCTGCCCTACGATCTTGTAGCAGCGCTTAGAGAGCTATTAGAGACGGCTCAACATTATTGGGAAGTGGACATGAGGTTGAAACAAATTGACGCGGACGACGCGCCTGTAAATGCCACCATAGCTCAATTTATTAACTTGCTCCGACGGGGGACTATTACCGCCAATCCTTACCCCGTGCGTCCTATTGGTGCAGCAAGTCGCGCTGTTACCTTAGCAACTATCTTTCAATACCGCTCTAGCCGTCAGCGTCATCGCTGGCAATTTTGGTTAGATGCGGGTTCTCCCTTGTGGTTGAGTGGCGGTGCGGCGACTTTATTTGGTGCTAATTTATTCTTGCAACATCGGTTTGCGCGTCCTTGGACAGCCGAAGAAGCAAAGCAAGCTGATGAGGAGCGTTTGCAAAGGATTATCCGCGACTTATTGGGGCGCGTGGAGGAGCGAGTTTACTTGTGTCATAGCGAATTAGCTGTAAATGGACAAGAGCAACTAGGTCCCTTATTAAACTTAGTTAATGCGTCGCTTCCCGTTGTTTCTGAAGCTGCAACCAATCCCGAATCTCTTGAGCTAACCAAATAAGTTCAACCTCGCTTAAATTATGACCAAATGAATATCTAGTAAATTTATTGACTCTATTTTTTTTTCTTGTTGTTAAAGTTACGCCTCTTTCTTGTTTTCTTCCCTCGCTTTGAAAAGAAACGTCTTCAATTAGTAGGGTTATTCCCTTGTGTTTCAAATGATTAATACCAAAAAACTGCTCATTTACCTCAAAATAATCGAGCTTAAATTTAATCTCTGTATTAGTAAAGTAGTAGCTCATGGATGTAGCAGATGACAAAATGGTTAATATAAATAAACCAATTATAGGTGATTTTATTAATAACAAGAAACCAACAGCAAGCATCGTCATAGCACAAGCTCTTAGAAGTTGACCTATGAATATTTCTATGCTTGATGACATTCTTAATTTGGTAATTGGTCGAATATTAATTGTAAATTTATCGAGAGACTTATCTATATCAACACGCTTGCTAGAAGAAAACTTAATCTTTTGATTATTTGTATATAGCGTTGATAATGAGCTATTTGTAACACGCTGAGAATTTTTAAGGTCTGTAAGTGCTTGTTCAACTATACTAAATCTTCTTTCTAAATTTGGCTCTGTCAAGTGTTCAAGCCAACGCACGAAACCGGGACTAACATTTATTTTGTCGCTAAAGTGAATGCGAAAATCTTTTTGAGGCAAATCCGCCGGAGCAATACCTGTTAGTAAATGAATTAAAGTTGCTCCCAGTGCGTACAAATCTGAAGCGCGAACTGCTCTACCGCCAAACTGCTCTATAGGTGTGTAGCCATAAGTTCCAACTACTGTAAATGTTCCTCCTTCTTTGGCGGCGCTGTCTTGTACTGCACCAAAATCTACTAAATAAACTTGCTCGTCTTCTCCCAAAATTAAATTACTAGGCTTAATATCTCTGTGCAATACTGGAGGATTAAGTTGATGCAAGTACAGCAAAATATTTAAGATATCGATAGCTATTTTAATTAATTGTTTTTCAGTAAACCTCTGTTTTTGATTAAGCAATTCTTTTAAAGAAATACCAGGAATATAGTCTTCTACTAGCGCAAACCACAATAAGCGATCGTCATTGCAAAAGTAATCTCTATACTTAGGAATATGAGGATGATTTAACTGTTTGAGTACCTGGGCTTCGCGCTCAAATAACTTGAGATTTTCCCATTGAATTTGTCCGCCAAAGGCTAATAGTTTAATTACAACTTGAGGATTATCTGGCGCTCCTGAATCTATTGCTAACCAGGTTTGACGCGCAGTATTGTCACCTAACTTTTGTTTAAGTTGATAACGATTTTGTAATAAGGTTTCTGCTTCTAGCATTTTACAATTATCAAAACTCTCTTATGTCTTTATGGGCTGGTTATGTAGATAGTCTAACTTGGGAGCCAGTTTGAGCTTTATAAACTTCAATCCGAGCTTGGAAGGCTTCTTTAAAGTACGGCATATGAGTAACAGCTAGAATGCAGGCAAAATCAGGCGCGATCGCATTTATGGCTGCAATTAGGCGATCGCATCCTTCCCTGTCTTGCGTACCAAAGCCTTCGTCAATAATCAACATTTGCAGAGATGCACCAGATCTTTGAGCAAGGAGTTTTGCTAGAGCTAGGCGGATTGCAAAGTTGATTCTAAAAGCTTCTCCACCCGAATAAGTCTCGTAAGCTCTAGTTCCCCGCGCGTCAGCAATTAAAATATCTAAGGTATCGATCAATTTAGCGGTTTTTTTAGCTGCTTTGCTACCTTTTCCAGCTTTTTGGGTGACAAATTGAACGTGCAATTGATTTGCACTAAGCCGCGCCAACAACTGATTGGTTTCTGCTTCTAATTGAGGCAATATATTCTCAATCATCAGCGCTTGAATACCGTTTTTACCAAAAGCTTGGGCTAATTCTTGATAAACGCGATATTGTTGCTTAATTGCTTGCAATTGTTGTTGCTGCTGCTCGTACTGAGTTTGTAGAGTTTCTAATTGCGCCGCTAATTGTTGCAACCCGCCTAGCTTGCTTAAATGTTCGTCAAGTTCCCTCCGCCCCTGCGCCAACAGTTGTTCTAACTTTTGAATTTCTGTAGTAGTGTTTGGCGAAGCTTCCAATTGTTGAGTCAGGCTATCAATTTGGGTTGTTATTAGTTGTCTTTCTGTTAGTCTTGATTCTGTTGCTTTGGTTAATTCTTGAATACGCTCTTGAAGTTCGGGATATGCTTTTTGAGCAGAAGTTAGCTCTTGAAAGCGCAATTGCCAAGCTTGAGAATTCTTGAGCGCCATGCGTAGGGCGTTGTGTTGCTCCGTACTGTAGCCAATTTCTTGAATAGAGCTTTCTACGGTGGCAATTTTTCTAGCAATCGGCGAATTAGTTGCTTGTTGGGCGATTTGGGCTTGCAAGTTAGCAATTTGGGTTTCTATTTCTGGCTTACGGGCGGCGATTTGGGCTTGCCTTTTTTGAGCATCTTTGATTTGCCCTTGACGAATTTCCGCCCAGCGCCACCTTTCAATTTCGCTCCTAGCTAGGGCGTGATCTTGCTCGTTATAGTTGAGCTTTTGCAACTGCGCGTCTAATTGACGTAATTCTATTTGTATATCTGGGGCGTAATTGCCCGAAGCTAAGGCAGTTTCTAACTGCTGCTTTTCTAGCGCAATTTGGCTCAATCGCTCTTTTTCATCAGTTGTTGCTGTTAGTTGGGCGGCTAATTGTCCTCTTTGCTCTCTTAAAGCGTCATAATCGGCTAATTGTTGATTTAATTCTCGGTATTCTTGGCGCAATACTTGAATTTCGCTATCGGAAGCTGCTATTTGCTCTTTACCCACCCACAACTGCTCTTGGACATCTTGCTGTTGAGTTTGAGTTTTTTGGACTACTCGATTCCAGTGATGTTCGTCTAAAGGGCGATCGCATAACGGGCAAGTAGCATCAGGGTTTTGCAGCATTTGCATTTTTTGCTCTAATTCCCTAATCAGCTTCTCACAGTCGCTCTGGTGGGCTAATAGGCGTTCCATAAAGTGGCGGCGCTCTTGTCCTTTTTCCCGCACTCTTTCCAAATACACCCGTTTTTTTTCTAATGCCTCAATCTGCTTTCCAACTTCTGTTACAGCTTGTTGCAGTTGGGGTTGACGTTGTTGTTTGGCATTTAGTTGTCTTTGGGAGGCTTGGAGTTCTTCAATTTTGGCACTCATTCGCGCTTGCAATCGCTCTAGTTGCATTTGTAGCGTTGTACGTTGTTGCAGTAGTGGCGATACTTGCACTTGGAGGTTGTCTAATTGCTGCAAACGATTTTTGGCTTCTGCAAGTTGAGCTAAGGCGCTTTGCACTTCAGACACTTTACTCAAAGTTTGGTTAATTTCTTGCTCTTGCTGCTGCAAGGCTACTAATTGCCCTTCTATATGCTGCAATTGGCGCTGAATATCGTTAATCTGCGCTGCTTTTTCCTGCTGCAACTGCTGCATTTCTACGGTAGCTTGGGAATGTTGTTGAAATTTGCTAGATAGAGCTTCTTCTTGAGCTTGCAAGCTTTGGTATTCTCTATAACCTGTAGCGATCGCATTTTCTTGCCTTAATAGCTCTAACACTACTTCTAGCTGCCCTTCGACGGCGGCTTTATCTTGACTTAAACGGCTGCTATCTTGACTCAAATTAAGATGTTGTTGCCTAAGAAAGCCTAATTGTTGCTCCCAACTTTGCCTTTGGTGCTGCACTACTTGCAAGCTCTGCACTTTGACATTGTTGTAAGCTTGTTGTTGTTGCAGATGGTTGACTTTTTCTTCTAACTGGGTGCTTAAAGTTGCTACTTCTAGACGTTGTTGCAACTGAGTCTGCATTGACTCCAAAGAGCGCTCTACTTGCTCTGCTTGTCCTTTAAAAGAGCGAGATAAATCTTTTGCACGTTCTTCCAAGTCGTCGTATTGATTGAGTTTTAATAGCTCTGCCAATATTTCTTTGCGCTCGTTGGGGCGCTTGAGCATAAATTCGTCGGCTCTACCTTGGCGCAAGTATGCCGAATTGATAAAGGTATCGTAGTCTAGTTTGATATGAGTTAATATTTCCTGTTGAGTCGCGCGTACGCCTTTTGCCGTCAAAGCTTTAAATCCGCTAGGTGTATCAACTTGAAACTCTAACGAGCTACTTTGTCCCCGGTAGCGAGTGCGAATTACTTTATATGTATGGCTAAAGCTTGTAAAAACAAAATCAACTCTGACTTCTTTCGCTCCAGTTTGAATCACATCATCTTCACTAGAAGCGCGACTTTCTCCCCAAACAGCCCAAGTTATTGCCTCTAAAAGGGAAGACTTTCCCGCACCATTAGCACCGCAAATGCAAGCTGTGTGCAACCCGTTGAAGTCTAAGGTTGCATCGTTATAGCTCAAAAAGTTTTTTAAAGTTAGTTGTACGGGAATCATCCAAGCTCAAGCGCCATCTACCTTGGGTCAAAACAGTACATATGCACTGCTGCCTAGTGTATCTATTGAGAAACAAGGATTCTAGCTATTTAGCTACCAATTAAACAATTCTTAATATTATGGAGGCGATCGCCTGCAAGTCCACACAAAAAAACTCTTGGGAGTCTTGCCGTGTTTCGACCCCAAGAGCTTTTTCGATTCTGTTCGCTCCTCACACAAGACAAATATATGTTGGATGTCTAGGGCGGGGATCGAGGTGAGTGACACTTTGAGTATTGGCACTTAGGCATGGCTAAGTCGCCCTAAAATAGAAGCTATGCTCTTAAAATTACGCCCTCAATGACCGAAAACGCAATTAGTACCGAAAATCTCAGCCGTAATTTTGGTCAAGTCCAGGCGGTAGATAATCTATGTTTGCAAGTACCGAGAGGAATTGTCTTTGGTTTTTTGGGTGCTAATGGTTCGGGAAAAACTACTACAATTCGGCTGCTGTTGGGGCTTTTGGAACCAACCCAAGGGCGCGCGGAAGTATTAGGATACGATACGAGATCCCAAGCTAATTCTATTCGCCGTCGCACTGGGGCATTATTAGAGCATCCCGGCTTGTACGAACGACTGAGCGCTGCGGATAACTTAGAATTTTACGCCAGAGCTTGGCGCTTGCCCACACTTCAAAGGCGATCGCGTATTAAAGAATTATTAACTAATTTGGGCTTGTGGGAACGCCGTCATGAAAGCGTAGGTACTTGGAGTAGAGGCATGAAGCAGCGTTTAGCGGTAGCTAGAGCGATGCTGCACCATCCGCCATTAATTTTTTTGGATGAACCTACGGCGGGGTTAGATCCAGTAGCGGCGGTGGCTTTACGGGAGCAATTGCAAGTAATGGTAGAGCAAGAAGGAGTAACGGTATTTCTAACTACCCATAACTTAAGCGAGGCTGAAAAATTGTGCCAGCTTCTCGCTGTAATTCGCCAAGGTAAATTAATCGCTGTGGGAAATCCAAACGAGTTACGAGACAAAGCAAGCGTTCCCCGTATAGAAGTTGTGGGGAGGGGGTTTACGCCACAAGTGCAAAGCTACTTGCAAAATCAACCAGGAGTAACAGGAGTAAATATTGCTGGAGAAGTTTTGACGATTAATTTACATAAACCAACAAGCGCCGCGACCTTAGTCAACTTGCTAGTGCGCGAAGGAGTACAAATAGAAGAAGTCCGTAAAGGTAGCGCTAGTTTGGAAGATGTATTTTTAAACTTGATGGAGGCAGAAACTCCTTTAAATACATAAAATCTAATAAAGGCAGCCTTACACATAGATAGGTTTGCTGTTCAACTTAAAAATGGAGATAAGCCGCAAGTTCTAATGGACGAACTAGAGGAGTTTTTAGAAAAAAAATTGCGATCGCGCATTCAGCGACAAAAGAAAATGGCACAACAGACTAGGGTAGGTATTTCAAATAGTTAGAATTAATGCAGACTTCGCCGATATTTGGACGGTGATGTGGAAAGAATGGCGAGAATTGCTGTTTAGTCGCGGCAATTTACGGGCAATTTTATTAAGCTTACTACCATCAGTATTAATATTTGGCATTGTGCTACCTGCTCAAGTTGGGCGGGTGTGGGTAGAGTCGCCTTTGTCAATAATATTGTGGGGTTGGCTGGCGATGCTTCCTGTTACGGCGATAATTGCTGATGCGTTTGCTGGCGAAAGAGAGCGTCATACTCTCGAAACTCTTTTAGCAAGTCCCTTATCTGAGCAAGCAATTTTATTTGGTAAAGTAGGAGCGGCTGTCGGCTATGGTTGGCTGCTGGCGCTGATTATGCTGGTTGTTGCTTTAATTACAGTTAATGTTGTTGATGGTAATGGCATTTTACTTTACCCCATAGATGTTGCTGTTGGTGGCGGCATCTTGGGCTTGTTAACTGCAACTTTATCTGCAAGTATTGGCGTACTTGCTTCTTTACGTGCTGCTACCGTAAAACAGGCCGCTCAACAACTGGTTTTTGCTTCTATTGCTTTGACTTGGCTACCTTTATTTGGTTTAAGTTTGCTCCCAAGTCAGTTACAGGAAAGTTTAATTGTATCGGCTAAAACTGGCAGTAATACAGCGATTTTCTTGTCGGCTTCCGCGGTATTAATCGGGTTAGATTTTGGCTTGTTGATGTTGGCGATGGCAAGGTTCAAGCGATCGCTTTTAATCAGCGATTGAAAACTCTCAATAAAAGCAAAATTTCAGTAGACCTCTTGCAAAAGCCCGCCTAGCTCACCTTGGGTTTTAACCCAAGGCTAATAGCTAAAGTCAGCTTAAGCCGACTGAAGAAAAAAATTTTAGACTTTTGCAAGAGGTCTAGTAATCAAAGTACCTATGCGATCGCCTTTTAATCACTTTGACTATCTACTAATTCAAAATTAACCTTGTTGTATAAGTCTTTTAGAGCAATATGCAAAGAAACTGAGCTTAAAGAAATTGTCTCATCTTCAGCGTTGTATACCCGCAATTCCCAGCGTTTTTCCCCAGTTTTGGCATACTGTTCTACATAGATGCGATTTTGGTCTATTAGCAGATATTCCTGAAAACTAGGGATTGTGCGGTAGTCTTCAAATTTCGCCTTGCGATCGTATCCTTGAGTAGATTTTGATAATACTTCAGCAATAATCAAGGGATTAGTAATTGTGTCAGTGCGATTAGAAAAATATTGTGTCCCACCTGCAATTAACATGACATCTGGATAGGTGTAAATCTGCTTATCAGGTATCCATAGACGTACATCTCCCACATAGACTTCGTAATCTTGCGCTCTAAAAGCACCATTTAGAGCAAAACTTAGATTCAGGGCAATTTTATTGTGATTTGTTGAACCACCAGTCATAGGAAAAATTTGTCCGTTGATGTATTCGCTCTTTGACTCTGCTTTTTCCTCTAGTTCGAGGTATTCGGTGGGAGTGTAGGATTGCTTGGTTGCTACTTGCATAAATTTAGTGAATGCGATCGCTAGTTTTTAACTATTATCTCTCGTACTAAAGCCGCCAGCCTTTCCGCACTATCAACTATGGCAATACCTTGTGATTTTTCTGCCATCGCTTGCAACGGTTGGGGGGAATTTAGCAAACTCAATACTTTACTTTCTAGCAACGGTTGGGTTAGTTCCGCTTGATTAAAAACCAACGCCGCACCAGCAGTTGTAAATACTTCAGCGTTGTAAGCTTGATGATTTTCCGCCGCGTAAGGATAGGGAATCAAAATTGCTGGAGTTCCTGTTACTGCTAATTCTGTTAAACTAGCCGCACCCGCGCGACTAATAGCTAAATTTGCTCTATTTAATAACGCTGCCATGTTGTCATAAAAAGGCATAGTCAAATATTGGGGATGACTCAAGTTGCCAGCATCAGGATCTTTATCCCCCGTTAGATGCACCACCCAAGCACCCGTAGCGCACCAAGCCGGAACGCACTCGCGTACTAACTTATTTACCGCTACCGCGCCTTGAGAACCGCCAAAAACGACAATTAACGGCACATTTTCAGGAACCCGTAATTCTAAAGGTAGTTGTTGGGAACGAAATTGCGATCGCACAGGAGTACCTGTATAGATAGTTTTTACGCTAGGTAAACGCTTCGCAGCGCTCTCAAACCCAATTGCAACTACAGTACAAAAACGGCTAAAAGTGCGGGTAACTTTGCCAGGGAGGGCATTTGATTCGTGGAAAATTACTGGTAAACCAAGAAGTCGCGCGGCAATTACTGCGGGAGCCGAAATATAACCACCTGTTGTAAATACACCTTGAAAATTGCCTTGTTTTAACAGCTTTCGCACTTCAAAAATTGATCCAACTAGGCGAGTTACAATCTTAAAAGTGCGATAACCGAGCTTTTGCTGAAAACCCTCGACAGCAACCGTATTTAACGGATACTGAGACGGGACTAACTGAGTTTCTAACCGATTGGGGACACCCAACCACTCAATTTGATAATCGCTCAATTGTTCCGCCACAGCCAGCGCCGGAAATAAATGTCCACCCGTACCGCTTGCAGCAATTAGTAATTTTATCGGTGTTACCATCTAATTTTTACCTAAATTGCCTTAAAATCGAACAACTAACCAAGCTATCATTTATGCGAACAGTTCTAAATTTTTCTCACAAAAACCGCTTATTTTCCTTTAGCTTAGGATTGCTGACTCTAGCTTTAGTAACAATCAGCGATCGCACATTTGCCGCACCCCCAGCCACCGCACCTCCTCAGTTGCAAAATATGCTACTTCAAATTGATGCGGCAGCAAACAAAAAAGACATTAAAGCAGTAATGCGATTTTATAGCCCAACTTTTACGCATACCGATGGCTTAACTTACCAAGACTTAGAAAAAGCACTAACTGGGTTGTGGCAGCGTTATCCACAACTAACATACAAAACCCAGTTGCAATCTTGGCAAGCTGAAGGTAATGGAATTGTCGCTGAAACCGTTACAAATATTACTGGCACTCAAACCCAAGACAGCCGCAATTTGGCACTGAAGGCAACAATTAGAACTCGTCAGCGCTACGAAAATCAAAAAATTGTCAGACAAGAAGTTTTATCCGAGCGCAGTCAATTAACCACTGGCACAAAGCCGCCAACTCTTAATATCAAGCTGCCACAAACCGTTAAACCCGGACAGCAATACAACTTTGATGCTGTGGTGCAAGAGCCATTGAAAGACGATTACTTACTAGGAGCCGCCGTTGAGGAGGCTGTAGCAACAAGTCAGTATTTTAACCCTACCCAAGTACGGCTAGAATTGCTCCCGGCGGGTGGATTGTTTAAAATTGGTCGCGCTCCAGCAAGTGGAAGCGATCGCTGGTTGTCGGCGGTGATAGTCCGGGGAGATGGTCTAACTCAAGTAACTCAACGCCTTAATGTATTAGGAGACGGGACTCGTCCCCAAACTGGCGGTAGCAGGTTGAATATTAGAGGAGACGGGAATCGTCCTCAGCCTAGTGGAAGGAGGTTGAATATTAGATAGGAATTAGGTAGATGAGGAGATAATTATTTTAACTTCTGTCTTCCTTGTCTACAAATTATTATGGTGTCAATTCAAGACCAAATTGTTCTAATTACTGGTGCAAGTAGTGGTATCGGCGAAGCTTGCGCGAGAGTATTTGCTGAAGCTGGAGCAAAATTGATCCTTGTAGCAAGACGACTAGAGCGTTTAGAAAAGTTAGAAAAAGAACTTAGTAATACTTCAGTTCATTCTTTAGCGTTGGATGTATGCGATCGCGCTGCTGTACAATCTGCTCTTGCTAATTTACCTCAGCCTTGGTCAGCGATTGATATTTTGATTAATAATGCTGGTTTAAGTCGTGGCTTGAATAAACTCCAAGATGGAGATTTTCAAGACTGGGAAGAAATGATCGATACCAATATTAAGGGCTTACTGTACCTCACACGCTTCGTTGTACCGGGGATGATTAGCCGGGGTAGAGGTCATGTAGTCTTTCTTGGCTCTACGGCGGGACACCAAACTTATCCCAATGGCAATGTCTATTGTGCAACCAAAGCGGCGGTTAGAGTAATTTCTGAAGGCTTGAAACAAGACCTTTTGGGAACCCCGATAAGAGTAAGTTCTGTAGATCCAGGGTTAGTGGAAACAGAATTTAGTCAAGTACGCTTTCGGGGAGATAGCGATCGCGCTAAAACTGTCTATCAAGGACTTACACCCCTAACACCAATGGATGTTGCGGAAGTCATACTTTTTTGCGCCACCCGTCCGCCTCATGTCAATATTAGCGAAGTGTTGCTAATGCCTACCGATCAAGCGGGTTCAATGCTGTTTAATCGCCAAACTTGACTAAAAGATGCAAAATAAAGTAACTCAATTAACGGCAATTAATACAGCAAAAATACTAACGAGTGTCTGCTTAATTGGCTTTGCTATGGTTTTTGGAGTCCAAGATTTACGGCAGGTAATTTATCTATGTCTGCATATAAGCTATTGCACTTGGTGGATTTTGGAGCAGTGGTTTTATCCCGCCCGAAAGCAGATGTTTAACGAGCCTGTAGGGATTTCGGGGTTTGTTTTTAGTTTAGTGTTTGTGGGACTTTTGTACGCTTTACCAGGTTATTTAGCGTTTATTAATCCCGTACCGCTATCATTTACCGCAATCGCGATCGCATTACCACTGTATATTTTTGGTAGCTTAATCAATACCAGCGCAGATGTACAAAAAATGACCGCCAAACAAGAAGGAGCAACCCTCGTTAGCGATGGTATTTGGCGCTTTTCTCGCAATATTAACTATTTTGGCGACCTTGATGCGTTATCTCAGTTTTAGTGTGGTGGCGGGTTCAATTTGGGCTTATTTAGTGCCAAGTGCGATCGCTTTGCTTTATCTGCAACGCATTTCCCAGAAAGAGCAGACTATGGTAGAAAAGTATGCAGAATATACAACCTACCAGCAATCTAGCCGCCGATTGATTCCGTTTATTTGGTGAATTACTAACTCTGCATTACAAATATTCCTGCCTCTTTAGCACTTTGAACCAAACTATGATTCCAACGGACGCAGAACGAATTGAACTATTCATCACCCGTTGGCAATCCTCTGGCGGTAACGAACGCGCCAACTATCAAATGTTCTTTGCGGAACTATGCGATGCCTTGGAGGTAGACCGTCCCGATGCGAAAGGTAGCATTTTGAACGATCCCTACTGCTTTGATAAAGACCTCAAAATTTATCATCCAAGCGGCAAAGTGACATCAGGCTATATTGATTTTTATAAAGCCGAGCATTTTTTGATTGAAGCAAAGCAAGGTAGCGATAAGACGGGGAAAGGGACGGCAAAGCGAGGCACTAATTCTTACTTGAAGGCGATGGAGGCGGCATTTGTACAAGCGATCGCCTCGCCTATACGCGCAATCTTGCCAGCAAGCCGCCGTTTGTGTTGACCTGCGATATTGGGGATCATTTTGAGTTGTGGACAGGGTTTAATGGGGATTACGGCGGCTACGGGGCGCGTCGAGATATTTTACTAACAGAGTTACGAAAGCCAGAAATTTTTGACCTATTTGTAGATATTTTTACTAACCCGCAGAAACGAAATCCTGAAAAAATTGCCGCCAAGGTGACGCGAGAGGTAGCTTCCGATCTTGCAGAATTATCGAAAAAGTTAGAAGGTTTGCACGAACCCCAAGAAGTTGCTCATTTTCTGATGCGCTGCATTTTTACAATGTTTGGGGAAGATGTGGGATTGCTGAAAGAGCGGTTGTTTACAGAGGCGCTGGAAACACGGTGGTTGCAAAATCCGAAAACTTTTAAGCCAGAAGTTGCAGCGCTTTGGCAGGCAATGAATGACGGTACAACCTTTGGGTTTTATGGCAGATTATTACAGTTTAATGGGGGTTTGTTTGCAGAGGCGATCGCTTTTGATTTGACTCAAGATCAGCTTGAAGGGTTGCTGAAGGCGGCAAAGCGGGATTGGCAAAATGTAGAGCCTGCTATTTTTGGGACGTTGTTGGAACGGGCGCTAGACTCGAAAGAACGGAGCAAGTTGGGGGCGCACTATACTCCTAGATCCTATGTGGAAAGGTTGGTGCGTCCGGTGGTGATAGAGCCGTTGCGATCGCAGTGGGATTTGGTGCAAGGGGAAGTGATGCAACTGTTGGGAGATGTGGAAACGAAACCTACGGCTGCTCAAGAAAAAAAAGCGATCGCAGCTTTAGAGGAGTTTTTGGCAAAATTGCAAAGTCAGCGCATTCTCGATCCGGCGTGTGGGTCGGGAAACTTTTTGTATGTGACGATGGATTTGATCAAGCAATTAGAGTCGGAGGTGTTGCGCCGACTGGAAGATATTACAGGTAAAGTACAGTTGCGGCTAGATATTGCTCAGGTAAATCCTGGGCAGTTTTTGGGGATTGAGATTAATCCTCGTGCGGCGGCGATCGCGGATTTAGTAATCTGGATTGGTTATTTGCAGTGGCATTTCCGACGCTTTGGCAATATTCCGCCTGTGGAACCTGTGTTGCGGGAGTACAAAAACATCGAGTGTCGAGATGCGGTGTTGGCGTATGACGGGAAGGAGGAAGATATCGATCCCAAAACGGGTAAGGTAAGAACTCGTTGGGGTGGGCAGATGATGAAGCATTCAGTAACGGGGGAAATGGTTCGCGATCCAAGCGATCAAATCCCGATCTATCGGTATATCAATGCACGTCCGGCACAGTGGCAGGAAGCAGATTATATTGTGTCCAATCCTCCGTTTATTGGAACTAAAAGAGTCAAAGAAATATTAGGTGATGAATACATTGAATCCTTAAGGATTATATATTCAGAATTGCCAGAGACAATTGATTATGTAATGTATTGGTGGAATAAATGTAGTCTGCTTTTAAGTTCTAATTGTCTAAATTGTTTTGGCTTAATTACAACTAATAGTATTAAGCAAATTGAGAATAGAAAGATTATTCAGGAACATACACAAAGCAAGAACCCAATATATTTTTCTTTTGCAATTCCAGATCATCCCTGGGTAGATGGAGGCGCATCGGTCAGAATTGCAATGACAAGTTGCCAACTAGGAAATGACGAAGGAAAATTGGTAGTGCGTCAGATTATTGTGGGATAGGTCACGATATCATTCCAAGTCCATGGTCGAGAGGTTAATCCTGCTCGTTGTGCGGCAGTGGACTTGAACCGACTATGCTGCCAAATCCAATTGAAGTAACTGATACTAAGTTGTGGTCAGAGGTAGTAGAGTATTAAATAAAGAAAACTTTGGCAAAGATAAATGTATAGGAGTCAAGTAACGCAAGCCTGTCCTCATCTAGACCTAGAGACAGTCAAGCAGAGAGTAAAGTTAGCGTCATCCCATTGGGACAAACAAAAATGGCTGGTGATATACAATGCACTAGCCGCCCCCAGAACCTCCGCAGAGA
>NZ_JBYCCV010000064.1:0-23358 GCF_057473825.1 Aliterella sp. E5.1 | reverse complement strand
CTGTGCTTGCGCCAAAGAGCACACCACCAGACGCCTTTGCGTCCAGCTCAGCAAGCGCTCAGAGCTGAGTGTCTCTGCCACCTCAAACCCTTGCGCGATGAGCTGCATCTCGCCCCTGCTGTTCTCGCGCTAGACCTCGATCAGTTCCTTATCCTCAGCCGCTTGCAGATAGGCACTCAGCTGTTCGTCACTCACCTGCACCTTTGCCAAGGGGCAAAGATAGTAGTCGCCGCCCCCAGTCCTTGCGTTGCAAGGACCGCGCGGGTAGCAATAGCTGCCATCTTGCTGTCGCCCACATAGAGCAAGCCGCTCTGCCCTAAGCCTGCACGCACCTGCTCGACCAGGGGGAGGTATAAGGGGTCATCGGCTTTCTCACCAGAAACAGCCAACGTCGCCAAAGGCATCCTTGGCATAGCCAAGGAGTCGAGAGTAGCTGTGGCTATACTCCGCGCGGCTACAGATAAGACTTTCCGAAAGCTACATTGTGCTTAAAAGGAGCCAGTAGTCAGTAGCAAGAATCCAGAAGTCAGGAGAAAAGCAAAGCAGAACGCTCCTCCCCTGCTGGCTATTTATGCCCTTTATGCCCCAGAGAGTACAGAGGGTACTGACTCCTGGCTCCTGGCTACTGACTACTGGCTCCTCACCCTTCAAAAGCGTCATTCTTGACTACGCAGAGTATAATAAAACTCATATATTAAGAGCGCTTTCATTGTTCTCATAATCACCTGTGTTAACTTTTTCACCAGGGGAAAGGATAAGCAACACAGCTCACCGAATATGCCTTAAGCTTAAACTCTCGCGTTTAAGAGTCTGAGTCAGCAGTTGCAAATAAGTGGCGCTGTCACAGCCGGCTTCTTAAATGAATCTCGAGGTGCTTGGGTATAGAGCTACTGGCGCATTCAGGGGGAACAGCAACACTTATAGTAATAAAGACCGAAGTCCTAAAAAGGCAAGTTGTACATCACGAGTTTGACCATTTCTATAGGCGTCCATAGGAGGTGGGTTCACGTCTGTGACAGCAAAAGTTCAAGAGTCGATCTCTCAGAGAGGCTTAACTGAGGAAATAATTCCACTTTCATCCCACCAATCCCTGCACATTTAAGCTTGTAAGAGCGATGCCCATCACAAGGAATGCCGTCAGCGACGAGATTATGGGACATGGGAAATTGGTAAAACTCGTATACATGTCTTACAAGACAAATGTCTTTAGCTAATTTCTCGGGGGGGAAATGTTTACACAGTTAAAGTTAGCGGTTACAAAGACGCATCTACTAAACCACATTTGCATAATTGCACTCACCGGGCTGCTGCTAGCAAGCTGCAGCACCGTCGCACCAGAGCTTCCGTTGGCAGGCGAACTAGAGCCGGGGTTGGAGACAACCGCGGCTTTGTCTCTTCGCGGTGACCCCAACTTTTCTGAAGCTCAACTGCCCACCGATGTGCGCATGTGGTATAAGCGGCTCTGGAAAGCGACCGTGCGCAGTAATACATCGACAACCGCACTTGCACAGAGCGGCGATCTTTTTAAATATGGTAGAGACTTGAACGAATACCTTACCTCCTTGCTGTTGGCCTTTAGAGCTACGGGTGACCTGCGCCTGCTTGACGAGGTTGACCGCTACACCCAGATGATGCGCGGCAAGCTTGACGACAAGTGGAGTAATGGCGCCACAGACGGCTACTTAAACTGGCAATACTTAAAGGGAAATTCGAGTTCACAATATTATGGCAATGACACCCAGATATTAAACGAGCAAATGACGCACTCGCTCGTTGCTGCCTTTACTTACGCCTTTGCCGCCAACAGAGACTTACAGAGCCCAGGTGGAGTCGACTACAAAGAGCGCACAAACTTCTGGGCGAATTACCTCATCAACCACTTCGAGGCGAAGTGGCGCAAGCGAACTAACACTGTGTCAAGCTTTCCATTTATCAAGGCGCGAACAACTCACGCCTTTGCACAGTGGATGAGATACCACAACTACATGTACAAGCTCACCGGCAAGCAGGGCTACAAGACCGAACTAGAGCGCATGGGCCAAGTGGTGCTTAAGGAGTACAAGGAAGTCAACACATCTGCAGGAGTAGCTTTAGTCTTTGACCATGTGGTAGTTTCTGAAAATCCCGACCTTCATGGTTACGGCTTGCAGCCGACCATATATGCCAAGTACCAGTCACAAGTGGCAACAGATTTATACTTCGAGGGAGTAACGCCTTTTGGCTATAGCTTCATGCAGAAGTTCGCCCGCACCTTCTCACGCCTCATCCTAGACGGCGATCCCAAAAACACCGGCAGGCCTATGGCTATTGATGTGGGCGGCACCGTTGACCTTTACACTTCCAATCAGGTTAAGACAGATGATGGCAGTGTCATTGGGGCCAACCTAAAATGGCTCAAGAGCAAGGGGTTCAACAGGTGGTCAAACAGCCAGTACGGCTACTGGCCTATCGCAGGCATGGCTGCCTTTGACAGCAGCAACAAGATAAAGACTGCGACTGAAAAGATCTACAGCGTCATCGAGCGCAACCCCGAAGACCCGCGCTGGGTATCCATTCCCGCGGGCATAGTCATCGCACTCGCCAACAAGTAACTGGAGCGGCACCACCAGCCGCTAAGGTGAGGCTGAAACGCGCAGTGGACGAAAAGTTTCGTCCACTGCTGCTTTATTCCAATCTGGTTGTTATTTGCATCACTGGTCATTAAAAGCCGTTTAATGTTTCTCATGTATCTCTAAGTTAGATTCTTGTCAGGGGAGGTTAAAGACACAATAGAAAACAACTCAATCTACTATGACCCTAGGCGTAAGTTAAGGATTGTATAGGTCTTGGCAGCCATTAAGCAGGAGCTTTCAAGACAAAACTATGTGAACAACCCTTTCAGAGCTAAAGAAACTTGCCTCTTTATCTCGCTGCTTGGGGAACAGAGTTGGGGGAACAGAGCTGAATATGTAGCTGGCTGAGCGTCGCAGTACTTCATATCTATCGATGTTACGAGGATAGCATTTGAAGTAAATGGGGGTAGGTACTGCCAAAATCAGGTTGTCAGTCACGTTCGTTCTAATGGAGGAGGGGAATTAATGTTAGGGAAAATAAGGGTCGAAAAGTCATATCTTCTAAGCTATGGTTGGATCATTTTGCTTGCAGTTGTGCTGCTAGGGGGCTGCAGCACCATCACGCCAGAAGTTCCACCAGCAGAAGATGTAAATGTGGAGGATGTGAATTTAGAGTTAGAGACAGCCGCCTTGATGCCTTTTAAGGGCAACCCCAATTTTTCTGAAGCTCAATTATCAACTGAGATGCGCATGTGGTACAAGAGATTGTGGAGGGCTGTCAAGCGCAGCGACGCCACTATGACTGACCTCGTTAAGACAGGTGACGTCAGAAGATACGGCAGGGATGTAAACGAGCATCTTACTTCCTTGCTGCTGGCCTTTAGAGCCACGGGTGACCTCCGCTTGCTTGACGAGGTTGACCACTACACGCAGATGATGCGCGGCAAACTCGCTGATGCTTGGCGCAACGGCAGCAAAGACGGCTATCTCAACTGGTTGTACCTTCATAAAAAGGGGGACACCTATGGCACGGACACCGACGTGATGAACGAGATCATGGCCCACTCACTTGTCGCTGCTTATACCTATGCCTTTAAAGTCAACGAGAACCTTAAGAGCCCCAGCGGGGTGAACTACAAGGAGCGGGCTGCCTTCTGGCAAAACTATCTCGACAAGCACTTCGAGGCTAAGTGGAGAAAGCGAAATAGGATTGCCTCAGCGTTCCCATTTTTAAAAACCAACACCAGCCACGCCTACACACAGTGGATGAGATACCACTACTACATGTACAAGCTCACCGGCAAGCAAGGCTACCTCAGTGAGCTTGGCCGCATGGGCCAGACAATGAAAAAGGAGTACAAAGAGGTCAACACGCCTTCAGGAATAGCTTTGGTCTTTGACCATACAGTCGTTTCTGAAGGCCGGAAGTCCTTTGGCCTTCAGCCGACCATCTATGCCAAGTACCAGTCACAAGCGGCAACAGATTTGTACTTCGAGGGAGTAGCTCCCTTTGACAACAGCTTCATGCAGAAGTTCGCCCGCACCTTCTCGCGCCTTGTCTTAGACGGCGACCCTAAAAAGACCGGCAAGCCTATGGCTATTGATGTGGGTGGCACCGTTGACCTTTACACCTCCAATCAGGTTAAAACGAGAGACGGCACCGTCATCAAAGCCGACCTAAAATGGCTCAAGAGCAAAGGGTTCAACAGGTGGTCAAACAGCCAGTACGGCTACTGGCCTATTACAGGCATGGCCGCCTTTGACAGCAGCAACAAGATAAAGACTGCGACTGAAAAGATCTACAGCGTCATCGAGCGCAACCCCGAAGACCCGCGCTGGGTATCCATTCCCGCGGGCATAGTCATCGCACTCGCCAACAAGTAACTGGAGCGGCACCACAAGCCGTCGACATAAAGTAGCAGTGGGCGATGCTCATCGCCCACTGCTTGTTTCGTGATTAATCCACGCGTTCAGATGTTTGGTGCGAAAGCACTTATACACGAGATATCTTTACCCTAACCCCTGCCCCGCTTAAATTTTGTGCCCCCCGAGAGAAGAGGGTTTTTTACCTTTGAGGTAGCCCTGAGGTCATTATCCTCATTACATCTATGCTACGGTTCTTAATGGTCTTCTAGACGTAGTGACGCATGCCAAAGGCTTACTTGAGGAGAGGTACAGATATTGAAATCAGATATTGAAAAAAAGCTACATCCACCGCACTATATTTTAAGGCGTGTTTGGATTGCTGTTTTTTTGGCTTGGCTCATTGTAGGTTGCACCCCTACAACGACTGCTGTAGTGGATGATCCAGTTCCGGAGTCTGAAACAACCGAGGGTTTCTCTCTTCAGGGCAACCCTAACTTCTCAGAAAGTCAGCTTTCAAATGACGTTCGTCTTTGGTACAGGCGTATGTGGGCTGCTATCGAACAATCATCAGCGGATATCGCCAGACGGGCCGAAAGTGGAGATGCAAGGTACTATAGCAAAGACCTCAATATGTACAATACCGCGCTCATAACGGCTCTTAGAGCCACAGGTGATTTACGCTTGCTTGACGAGGTAGACCGTACTTTGCAGATTGCTCGCAGTAAATTGGCTGATGCTTGGCTGGACGGCAGCAAAGATGGTTACTTAAACTGGTTATATCTTTACACACCAGGTCAAAGCCATTCAGGTTACGGCAAAGATACTCGCGGTGCGTTGGATGAGACAATGATTCATGCTCATATCGCCGCTATGGCTTACGCCTTTCATGTCAACCGCGACCTAGAGAGCCCTAGTGGAGTTCCTTACGGTGAACGTGCTGATTTTTGGTTGGAGTATCTCAAAAACCACTTTGAGCGGAAATGGCGAGAGAGAAATGAGGTACCGTCAGGCTACCCATTTCTTCGAGCCCATACCAACCACGCCTATACACAATGGCTCAGATACTACCACTACATGTACAAGCTCACAGGTGACCGCGGTTATCGAGATGAACTTGTGCGCATGGGTAAGGTCATAGCAACGGATTACCTTGATAAGAGCACACCAATAGGAACTGCCTTTGTATTCGACCATGTGATTACTACGGATCCCCTTAATACTTCAACTTTTAGCAACAAAGAAAACGCTAAAGGTCTACAACCGACCACTTATATTGGATACAGTGTTTCTGCAGCACTAGACCTTCATTTGGAGAGAGTAGCCCCTTTCAACGTAACTTTTATGAGAAAATTTGCCAGAACACTTGTACACTATGTTTTAGATGGCGATTCTAAGACAGTGGCAATAGATATTGGCGGTGGCATAAATGTTAGAGCCAACAATGGCAAGATGTTACAGAGCAGGGCAGTCCAAGACCGGGGTTTTAAAAGACCCTCATACAGTATCTATGTCGATTGGCCTTTAGCGGCATTGGCTGCCTACGATATAACGAATAGTAACAAAATTAGAACCAAATCGCTGCAGATTTATCAAAATGAAGAACATGGTAGACTGACCAATCCCAAAGGGGTTCACATTCCTGCAGCGATGGTATTTGTATTATCGGTGAAGTAGGAGGCACTAAGAAGTAACAGCAAGACAAGTACTGGCTCTGCTTCCAAAAACCTCACAAGCCAGCCTCCACTTGTTTAAGGGTTAACCTCTAGTAATTTTAGAAACGCAACATCACGTTCTAAAGAAGCATCTTCAAACATTAAGAACGGATTAATACTTCTCATACTTCTCTAAGTTAAATTTTTGCTATAGGAGGTTATCAAGACAATAAGACAGCTCAAATCTATTACAGCCCCTGATAGAATCAGCCACTGAAGCAATCTTCTTGCTGGTAACACTATACTCTTTGCCAAGTGTTCGGGGAATTGAGCTGGTCGACTAGTTGACCGAGAATTGCAGTACTTCATACAAACTCTATCGGTTTGATGAGGACGAGATGTGAAGTTAGTGGGGTAGGTACTGCCAAAATTATGTTCTTGGTCGCATTCGTTCCAATGAGGAGAGGGATAATGTTTAATAAGATAGATATCGAAAAACCGCATCTTCCACTATATGTGTGGATTATCGTGCTCGCAAGTGTGCTTTTTGTTGGCTGCAGCAACGTCACTCCTGAAATTCCACCAGCGGAGGATGTGGAGTCTGAAACAGACGCCAATTGGGATGTGGAATTTGGGTTAGCAGCCAATGGCAGCTCTTTGCGCGGTAACCCGAAGTTTTTCGAAAGCCAACTTCCCCAAGAAGCGCGTATGTGGTACAAGCGTATGTGGGCTGCCATCAAACGCTCTTCTTCCAATACTAGGGGGCTGGCGGCAAGCGGTGATCTGCACAAGTACGGTAAACGCTTGAACATGCATAACACTGCACTCTTAACCGCCTTTAGAGTCACAGGCGACCTGCGCCTCCTTGACGAGATCGACCGTTCAATGCAGCTCATGCGCGGCAAACTCAAAGATGCCTGGCTCGACGGCACAAGAGATGGTTATCTAAACTGGCTTTACCTCCATTCTAATAACAAAAAGCACAAGGGCTACGGCAAGGATACACGCGGCGCGTTAGATGATGTTCTGACACATGCTCATGTTGCAGCCATGGCTTACGCCTTTCACGTAAACCGGGATTTAAAGAGTCCCAGCGGGGTGAACTACGCTGAGCGCGCCCGGTTTTGGACCAACTACCTCAAGAACCACTTTGAGGCTAAGTGGCGTAAGAGAAATGCAAGGAGTATTACCTATCAAAAGGCAAGCTTTCCCTTTCTCAAACCAAATACCAACCATGCCTACACGCAGTGGCTTAGATACCACTACTACATGTATAAGCTCACCGGCGATAAAGGATACCAAAATGAACTAGTGCGTATGGGTAAGGTCATAGAAAAAGATTACCTCGACAAAATTACCCCTGTAGGTAAGGCACTTTTGTTTGAACACCAGATAGTTTCAGACCCTCGCCAACCTAGAGGCCTGAGTTCAGGATTAGGTTTACAAGCTACCACTTATGTTCAGTACAGCGCTTCGGCCGCGATGGAGTTGCATTTGGAGGGTGTGGACCCCTTCAATAAGAGCTTTATGCAAAAGTTTGCCGCAACGCTTTCGCACTACATCTTAGATAGCCACTCGTCTACAATTGCTGTCGATGTCGGCGGTGGTAAGGATGTTAAAGCAGATAATGGCAGGATGCTAAAATCCAGAGCAGTCAAAGATCGTGGCTTTAGAAGACCATCAAGAAACACCTATTCGACCTATCCCCTGGCGGTGCTAACTGCCTATGATACCAAAAACAACAAGATTAGAAATGAAACGTTAAAGATTTACCAACGTGTGGAGCCTTCATCACCCGACAACCCTCAAAGGGTCCACATCCCTGCAGCAATGGTGTTTACACTCTTACATAAATAAAGAGCCGCCTCTCTGACCGCACACCTTAGGTATAGACCAAACTAGTGCTCTGTCAGGTTGAAGGTGATGAATATCATTGCGAACGCAGTGAAGCAAGCTCGCTTGACTCCGTTCAGGATTGTTACGTCGCGTCGTTTCTCGCAAATACATCAGAATCACGTTGACGGAACGCTAGCTAGTACACCGCCTCGTAAGACCCACCACTTGTCACCCTGAGCGCAAGCGAAGGGTCTGCTTATCCCGCTGCATGACATCCTTGGTATAAGCCAAGGGCTCAGCATGACAAGTGGTGGATGACTTCTAGGGAGCTGTACTAGAGAAGGGTATAGAGACAGTGCTCGAGTAACTCGAGCACTGTCGATTTGTATGAGGAGCAAATGTGTGATTGTGCGAATAGGCAACAGCCAGCGTTTATGATAATCTTTACGCTGGTGTTTACCAGCTAGCCACTGGCACCTTACTCTAAAGCTCGCACATCGGACGCCGTATGTAGGCTAGCAGGCAATACAAGAAGATTAGGGAGAAACCATGAACGTCACCATCATAGGTACAGGTTACGTAGGTCTTACTACGGGTGTAGCCCTTGCCCACTTAGGCCATACGGTCACTTGCGTTGACAAAAATCAGAACATCGTCGACAGCTTGCGTGCCGGTAAAGCCACCATTCACGAACCGGGCTTAGAGGAACTGCTCGTTGCTAATGATGACAAGCTCAGCTTTCAGACCTCTCTTCCACCGCTAAAGGACGAAGGTATTGTTATCATCGCGGTGGGTACGCCCTCGAAGAGTAACGGCGATGCGGATTTAAGCTATGTTGATGCGGCTGTTAAGGAGGTTGCCGCGCAAATTGCTCCTGGTGCCCGCCTTGTCGTAGTCAACAAATCAACTGTTCCTATCGGCTCAGCGCGTCACGTCGAAGGCATCATCAACCGCTGTCTTGTTGAGAAGGGTCTCGAGGCTGAGATTTATGTTGCTTCCAATCCTGAATTTTTAGCCGAAGGTCGGGCTATGCATGATACGTTCTACCCAGATCGGATTGTTATCGGGGCTGATAGCCCAACTGCCGTCGGCTTGCTGCGCGAACTTTATGCGCCGATTTTAGAGCAAACCTTCGATCCTCCTCTTGAAACGCCCAGACCTGAGCGCTATCCCCTGCCCTCGCTCATTACCACTACACCCACCAGTGCTGAGCTGACCAAATACGCCGCCAATTCTTTTCTGGCGACCAAGATTAGCTTTATTAATGAATTTGCGGGTTTGGCCGAGCGGGTCGGGGCTGATATTACCGAGGTCGCACGCGCCATTGGTTTAGATGAGCGCATCGGCCCCAAGTTTTTACATGCCGGTATCGGCTGGGGCGGCAGCTGTTTTGGTAAGGATACCCGCGCCATTATGAGTACCGCCAAAGGTTACGACTACAGCATGCCGATTGTCGAGGCGGCCATTTATGTCAATAAGCGCCAGCGCCTCTACATTACCGAGAAGCTACAGCAGCATCTTAAAGTGTTGCGCGGCACCACCATCGGGCTTTTGGGTCTGGCCTTTAAGGGCAACACCGACGACTTACGAGACGCCCCCGCGCTCACCCTGATCGAACACCTTCACGAACGCGGTGCGAGCATCCGGGTTCATGATCCCATCTCCATTAGCAGCGCCCAGCGGCTTTATCCTGATCTGCCGGTAGAGTATTGCGACACGCCCCAGTGCCTAGCCATGGGTTGTGATGCGCTTGTCGTGGTGACCGACTGGCAAGATTACAAGCACTTGCCGCTGGCCGATATGAAGGCGCGGATGCGGGGTGACTTGCTTCTTGATGCTCGTAACCTCTTAAACCAGAGCGAGGTGCGTGAGCACGGTTTTGTTTATTTGGGCATCGGGCGCTGAATGAAGTTGCTTACCCCTACGATAGGGTTGAGTTATCATAAGGATCAGGACGCCAAGGAAATGACGGCGTTACAAAATTATGAAACGTGTATGAGCGGGCCCACGAACTAGGAGACGATAAAAGCGCATGAGAGACACCACTCGTAAGATTTTTGCTCTTCTTTCAAAGCAGGAGCGCCGTCAGGTGTTTTGGCTTTTTCTGGCTGTTCTGGGGATGGCGTTTATGCAGGTCGTGGGCATCGCGTCAATCATTCCATTTCTGGCGCTGGTGGCTGACCCGGACAGATTTTTGAGGAACGATACAGTCAACTTGCTGTATACTACGATGAACTTTTCCAACACCAACGACTTTTTGATCTTTGTAGGCTTTGTCGTCCTTGGCATTCTTACGCTCAGCAATGTCGTTACCGCACTGACAACCTGGAGGTTGGATCACTTTTCCTGGATGCAAGAGCACAGAGTTTCTAAACGTCTGCTTACCAACTACCTCTACAGGCCTTATGTATTTTTTCTCAACCAAAATACCTCGATTTTGGGCAAGAACATCTTGTCAGAAGTTAATCATGTCATCAAGGGCATCTTGATGCCGGGCATGCAGCTTGTTGCTAAAGCCATTGTGACACTTTTTATCTTGATTTTGTTGGTGGCTGTGAATCCGGTTCTTGCCGTAACGGTGGCCACGATAAGTGGGGGCGCCTACGGGGGAATCTATGTATTCTTGCGGCGCAAGCTCATAAGAACAGGTAAGGAACGCGTAAAGACCAACAGAGCCCGCTTTAAAGCGGCAAGTGAAGCGCTCAGCGGCGTTAAGGATGTCAAGATTCTAGGTAAGGAACAATCGTTTATCAAGCATTACTCAACACCCTCGAGGCAATATGCGCATTATATGGCAACTGAACATGCAATCAGCAGTCTTCCCAAATACGCGGTAGAGAGTATCGCCTTTGGTGGCATCTTGCTGATCGTCCTCTATTTTCTCGCAGTCAGGCAAGACATGAGTCAGGTACTCCCACTCATCGGTCTTTATGCAGTCGCAGGATATCGCCTGATGCCTGCAATGCAGCAGATGTATAGTTCGATGACAAAGATCAGGTTTCATATGGCCGCGCTGGAGGTGCTGGATCAAGATCTTCAATATCAAACGGAAAAACGGCCACAAGAAGTCGTAGACCGGCAAAAGCTGCCGGCTTTGCCGTTTCGAGATAGGCTGGAACTGCGCGATGTCACCTTTAAGTATCGCGGGGCCAAAGAAGCAGTATTTCACGGGCTCAACCTCACCGTCGAGGCTCATACCTCAGTGGCATTTGTCGGCGCTACAGGTTCGGGAAAGACCACTACGGTAGACATCGTCCTGGGCTTATTGAGGCCGGAACAAGGTCATCTAACGGTTGATGGCGTAAAGATCAACGACGACAATCTCGGTAGCTGGCAAAAAAACTTAGGATACGTCCCCCAACATATCTACCTCACCGATAACAGCGTTGCGCGGAATATTGCCTTTGGCGTGCCAGAAGAGCATATTGATATGGTAGCCGTTGAACGCGCTGCAAGCATTGCCCACATACATGACTTTGTCATGACCGAACTACCCGCGGGTTATAACACAGTGGTAGGCGAACGAGGTGTACGGCTTAGCGGCGGGCAACGCCAACGAATTGGCATTGCTAGAGCCCTCTATCATGATCCTGACGTGCTCATCTTAGATGAAGCGACGAGCGCGCTTGACGGTGTCACCGAGGAAGGCGTCTTTCAGGCCGTCGAAAATATCGCAAAGACCAAAACAGTGATCATGATTGCCCACCGCATCACCACCATCCGCAACTGTGACGTGATTTACCTACTCGACAGAGGCCATATTATCGCCCGAGGTAGTTATCAAGAACTACTTAGCTCCAGCCCGCAGTTTCGTGCCATGGCGCAACTGGGTTCTACAAATGTGGAACTCAACAGAGTGTCTGGGAATGAAGTTCGTGTCTAGTTCTAAGATGTGTAAGGTAAACTGGAAGAGCTTAGTTATAGTAGCTGCACGTTTTGCCAAAGCGGAGGCCAACCAAGGTGGCTGCTGATCCACTGTTACCTGAGAGTACCCCCTTTGTTTCTGTGATCATTCCAGTCTTCAACGACTCTGCACGCCTCAAGTTGTGCTTAAAAGCCCTTGAAGGTCAAGACTATCCGGCTGGTTATGAAGTAGTGGTGGTAGACAACGGCTCCACTGAAAACATAGCAGAGGTGTGCAAGCTGTTTAGGCACGCAATCTACGCGCATGAGTCTAAACCTGGTTCGTATGCGGCCCGTAATAAAGGCATTGCAGTTGCGAAAGCAGAAGTTTTCGCCTTCACAGACGGTGACTGTATTCCGCGTCAAGATTGGCTTAAAAAAGGGGTGGGAAGGTTAATGTCACTGTCGGACTGTGGTTTAGTAGGAGGGAAGGTCGAGCTTTTTGCTAAAAATCCCGATAAGCCTACGGCAATAGAGCTGCACGAAAGCGTCTTCGCTTTTAGACAGCAAAAAACAATCGAGGAACAGAATTACAGTGTCACCGCCAATCTCTTCACCTGTAGAAGCATTTTTGATGCGGTAGGATTGTTCAATGAGAGATTGAAATCAGGGGGGGACAGAGAGTGGTGCAACCGGGCGGTTGCGGCGGGTCACATGTTAATATACGCGGATGATGTGGTGACAAACCATCCTGCGAGATCCTCCTTCTCTGCGATGAGGAATAAGCAGTTGCGGCTGGCAGGTGGTACAATGAGTAGAATGATTAAAAAGGATCCCTCACTTCTATATTTCCTTCGTACGATTTTGAGGATGCTTTACTATCTCCCAAAAGTTCTTTTTAATTTTACCCGCAGGAAAGACCTTAACCTAAGTACATGGCAAAAGTTGAAAGTGGCTTACGTGATGTCTAGTCGACGGTTGCTTCACATCTTTGGATTGGTGCGACTGAAGCTGGGCGGTGAAGAGCGCAGATGATTATGCCAATTTGTGCACAAATTTACCAAAACCTTCATGGTCCATCATCACAAATGCTTAGTCGAGAAGAAGTTCTAGAACCTAAAAGAGAGACATTACCAGCTTTATGCAGCAAATTTCCTGTTTAGTTCATCAAGGACCTCCACAAATGTGCATTTTGCCTGATTCAGCTACTAGCAAAGCGAGCGCAAAGAAATGACTGAACATTCCTTAACTAGCAGCCATCCCTTTGTTTCCGTCATCATTCCGGTCTATAATGATGCCGCACGCCTTGTACTATGTCTACAAGCCCTTGAAGAGCAGACCTATCCGTCTCACCATTACGAAGTAGTTGTTATTGACAACGGCTCGACTGAAAACATAGCGGAGGTCTGCAAGAAGTTTGGGCAGGTAAGCTACGCCCATGAGTCTAAGCCTGGTTCTTACGTGTCCCGTAACAAGGGTATGGCGGTCGCTGCCACCGAGGCTACAGTCTTTGCTTTTACCGACGCCGACTGCATTCCACAACAAGATTGGTTAGAAAGGGGTGTCACGAGGCTGACAGCAGCGGCCAACTGTGGTTTGGTAGGAGGAAGGGTCGAACTTTTCCCTAAAAATGCTGCTAAACCTACAGCAGTGGAACTGCACGAAATGGCATTTTCATTTGATCAGAAAAAGAAAATTGAAAAGCAAAGGTACAGCGTCACGGCCAACCTTTTTACCTATAGAAGCATTTTTGACGAGGTAGGGTTGTTCAATGAGGAGGTGAAATCAGGAGGAGATAGGGAGTGGTCCAATAGGGTCTTTGCGGCAGGATACGAGCTAGTATATGCGAGTGATGTCGTGATTGCACATCCTGCAAGGTCCTCGCTCAACGATATGATCAAAAGGGAGCTGCGGCTAACGGGAGGCGGCTATAGTAGGATGATGAGAACAGACGCCTCGTCTGCGAATTTTCTTCGCACAGTTGTCAAGAATGTTGGCTGGCCGTCGAAAAAGATCTTCAGGCTTGCTATAAGAAAAGACCTCGAGCTTAACAACTGGCAAAAAGCCAAAGTGGCATCTGTGCTGGTAACTCAAATGCCATTGCGACTTTTCGAGCTGGTGAGGCTGCGGCTCGGTGGCGAGACGCGAAGATGAAGATAGCGTATAGTGTGTTAAACGGGGCGTGAAGGTTTTTATTAGATTAAGGATGAGGGAAACATGGACAAGCAACTGGTTAGCATCGTGATACCAACCTATAAGAGGCCTTCCTATCTGGAGCGGGCAATAGGCTGCGTGATGGTTCAGAGCCATATCGCTTGGGAACTGCTGGTGGTAGATGATAATGACGAAGACAGCAGTTTTAGGAAAGAAACTGCAACGTTTATGAAGGCTTATATCGACAATCCACAAATCCACTATCTGAAGCACAAAAAAAACCAGGGGGGGGCTGCTGCCAGGAACACCGGCATAAGAAATGCTAGGGGCAGGTATGTAGCTTTTCTAGACGATGATGACGAGTGGTTACCCACCAAACTAGAAGAACAAGTGGCATGTTTTGACCGTGCAAGTGAAAAGGTAGCTGTTGTTTATACAGGCGTCAAGGCCGTTAGAATCACAGGAAAGGGAAAGAAGGATGGGCAAGTTACCTTGCCAACGCACAAGGGCAATATTTTTCCCGCTCTCTTAAAAAGTAATTGCGTTGGGACTACCTCCACAATTATGTGCAAAACTCAAGCGTTATTTGAAGTGGGACTTTTTACCGAATCTCTTCCTGCTTCACAAGACTGGGATCTTTACATCAAGTTGGCGGAGAAGTATGAGTTCGATTATGTGAGTAAACCGCTAGTAATATTTAACAAGCATACGGGCGAAAGAATAACAAAGAACTTTTCAGGTAAAGTTAAGGCGCACGATATACTCTATGAAAAATATAAGCCGCTGTTTCAACAGAATCGCAAACTTCATAGCCTTTTCTTGGAGCGGCAGGGTAAGTTATTGATGAGAACAAACGACAAACGTCGCGCCAAGGAAAAATTCGCCCATGCGCTTCGCGTGAACCCGTACAATACCAAGTTGCTGACGAAACTGCTGCTGGTTGGTTTAGGGGTAAACCATTACCATACAATTAAGGATGCCGGAGGTTCCTTGCAACTCCTGCTCAGACGCGCCAGTTCAAAACTGAGGCGCAACACCTAAAGTCCCCCCCTCAAACGTTTAATAGAGGCATTTGGTGACCATCGTGGGCTGGACGTTACACTGTTTATGTAGTCGCTATTGTGCTGAGTTAGTTGGTTTTGACTGGGGTTCATGATAGTCTTGATCCCGGCATTCGTCACAACTGCTGGATGATCTGCCTCTTCACATCCCAACCGGTGCATCAAGATCACACGGAGAAGAAGCTATATGGTACATGCGCTACCCAATCATTGTCTTAAGTTTGCCTATGAAGTTACTAAAAGTTTTAAGGAGAAAAGATGAACGTCACCATCATCGACACAGGCTATGTAGGGCTCACTACCGGGGTAGCTCTCACGCATTTGGGCTACAGTGTCACCTGCGTCGATAAGAACCAAAACATCGTGAACAGCTTGCGTGCGGACCAGGCTACCATTCACGACATTCATGAGCCCGGTCGAGAAGAACTGCTGCTCGACGCCCGCAAGCTTTTGAACCAAAATGAGGTGCGTGAGCACGGGTTTGTTTGTGTCGGTATCGGTCACTAAATGAGATTACTCAGGTCTGCTTTCAAACGAACGATCAAGGAAAAGGTTATAGTAGCCCCTAAGCTACTGGTCAGCAGGTTATGCCCTCTTCCCAGCTTCCTCATTATCGGCGCCATGAAAAGTGGCACAACCTCTCTTTACGACTATATGGTTCAACATCCGAGGATTGTGCGAGCAACGTTTAAGGAAATACGCTTTTTTGAAACAGGACCCAGCAAAGGTATCAACTGGTATAGATCGCACTTTCCCATTCTTTTGAGCAAGCGACAACAAAAACATCTGCAGATAACAGGGGAGGCGAGTCCGTCTTACATCTTTCATCCGCATGCAGCTCGGAGAGTCTATGAGAGTATTCCCGGGGTTAAGATTATTGCCGTCTTGAGAAATCCTGTAGATAGAGCCTTTTCCCATTACCATCATAATGTCAAAATAGGCTCTGAGAGTCGTACGTTTGAGGAAGCTATAGAGGCCGAAGAGAGAGAAGAGAAAACGCTAAATGCTGAAATGGAAAAGATGCTTAAGAATGCGAACTATCGCAGTTCATATTATTTCAAGCACACCTACTTTTTAGCTCGAGGAAGGTATGTAGAGCAGCTAAGGGTCTGGTCGGACTATTTCCCCAAAGAGCAAATGCTTATCTTGAAAAGCGAGAATTTTTACGAAAACCCTGCTTTAACTCTACAGCAGGTATACAAGTTTTTAGATCTCCCGCTCTTGGAACTAGAGCGCTACAAAGTTCGCAACCCCGGCAAGTACTCCGAAGGAATGAACGCTGCTACAAAAGAATATCTAACGAATTACTTCAAACCTCACAACAAAAAATTGCATGAATTCTTAGGCACTGATTTAGGTTGGGATAGATAAAGTGAGTGCATTTACAAAGAATGAGCGGAACACCTTATAACTTTGTGATACCAGACTTGGCAATCCATAGGGTTCGTGATAGTCTTGACATTGGCATTCACCACAACTGCTGGATGATTTGCCTCTTCGCATCCTGGCCGGTGCGTCAAGACCACACGGAGAAGAAAATATATGGCATACGCACCATCCTTTCATCGCCCCAAGCTTCGCTATAGAACTGTTCGCGGTCTAAGGGAAAAGAAGCCGACTAGAACAGCAGTCTCGTTCCGGAGACCTGCGACGTGAAGCTACTCACACCTGCTGTCACACGAACGATTAAGCAAAGCGTAGTTGTTCCTAAACTGCTCATCAGCAAGTTATGTCCTCTACCCAATTTTCTTATCATCGGAGCCCAAAAGAGCGGCACGACCTCCCTCTACGATTACATGACCCAACATCCAAGAATTGCACGGGCGATGTTCAAGGAAGTACATTTCTTTGACTTTAAGTATGACAAAGGTATTAACTGGTACAGGTCACATTTTCCTGTCCTTTTAGATAAACGGCGAAGGGACTACCCTCAAATAACAGGGGAAGCAAGTCCAGCCTATATCTTCCACCCCCAGGTGCCAGAGAGAGTTTATAAAGCCGTTCCCGGGGTCAAACTCATTGTTATCTTAAGAAATCCTGTAGACAGAGCTTATTCTCAATATAACCACAAGCTTAGAAATGGTTCCGAAAGCCGCTCTTTTGAGGAAGCTTTAGAGCGCGAAGAGAGAGAAGAGGAAGTCCTAAGTGGCGAGCGAAAGAAGATGCTCAACGATCAAAACTATCGCGGATTACATTATTTTGAACACGCTTACCTAGCTCGAGGAAGATATGTAGAGCAGCTAAAAGCTTGGTCAAACTACTTCCCCAAGGAGCAGATGCTCATTTTGAAAAGTGAGGACTTCTATGAAGATCCTTCCTCAACTTTACAGCAGGTATATAAATTTTTGGATCTTCCAGCCTTTGAGCTAGAACACTACAAAAATCGTTACCCCGGCCACTATACTAAGATGAGTGCAGAGACTATGGAGTACTTGATGAGCTACTTTAAGCCTCATAACACCCGACTCAACGAATTCCTAGGGGTTGATTTTGGTTGGAGTAGGTAAAACAGCCAGAAAATATGGCTTTAAATTGGTGCAGACGCGGCTGAGCGGCAAAGGGCTCAGATGGTTCAGGCGGCTAAGAGGAACGATTTGTACTTTTTGCGGAGGCTTTGATTATAAAAACTTCATCACCACTTTCTACTCGTTTGCGTAAGAAACTCCCTCTCATCTCGTTGATGTTGTTACAAAAGAGAAAAGAGGTCTATCAACGGACTAAACTTCAGCGTAATCCTAAGAAAACCATCCTCTTTATCATTGGTTGTCAGCGGTCCGGTACGACCTTAATGACCCGGGTTTTCGAAAGGGATTTCAACACAAAAGTGTACGGGGAATTTAGCAAATTATCCTCCCATGATACGTCGGAAAAACTCCGCCTCAATTCGCTTGAGTCGGTAAAAAGGGTTATCGAGCGCAATAGAGCCCCATTGGTTATCTTAAAGCCATTGGTAGAAACCCAAAACTCACCCAAACTTTTGAGCTATTTCAAGGATTCCAAAGCCTTGTGGTTATACCGCCATTATAAAGATGTGGCCTCATCGAACTTAAAGAATTTTGGAATCAGAAACGGCATTGATGATTTAAGGCCTATGGTCGAGAACCAGCCGCAGAACTGGCGGTCTGAGAGAATTTCAGAGAGCGTCAGAGAGGTTGTGCTCGAGCGCTTTTCTGAAGATATGGACCCCCATGATGCAGCCGCTCTATTTTGGTATGTTCGCAATAGCCTCTTTTTTGAACTGAATCTTCATAAGCATCCTGATGTTATGATGTGCAGATACGAAGATTTAGTTGCCGATCCTCTTAAAATTCTAAAAAGGATTTACAGTTTCGTGGACCATGATTTCCCTGGAGAAAAAATTATTAGTGAGGCGCATAATGAATCACTGGGAAAGGGTAAAAGCATCACCCTGTCTCCCGAAATCGACCATTTATGTGGCGAACTACTGGAGAAACTTGACGAAGTTTATCAGACGAAAAATTATCGTGTCGAGTAAGCCGAGTTTACAATCAGTTGAACTTTGTTACTGTTCACGAAAAAATTTGAACCATCGAATCGTAAGCGTCTTAAAATTATGACTAGGTATAGTACGACTCAATCTCAACCCCATCTTGCTCTCTTCCTCCCTGACCTCACGGGTGGTGGAGCTGAACGTGTTATGGTGAATTTGGCTCGAGGTTTTAGTGAGCGGGGGTTAAGGGTAGATTTGGTTCTGATCAATGCGGTTGGTCCATACCTCTCTCAGGTGCCTCCCGGAGTGCGTGTGATCGATTTGGGAACCAAGCGAGCGCTACTTAGCCCTCCCGCCCTTGTGCGTTATATACGCAAAGAACGGCCGGCAGCCTTGATTTCAGCCTTGAACCATGCGAATATAGCTGCGTTATGGGCAAAACGCCTTTCTAGCTCGTCAACGCGAACAGTGGTTACCATTCATAACACACTCTCTCTGGCAAAGCAAAACGCTTCTGGAGCTAGAGCAAAACTAATGCCCAACTTCATGCGCCACTGTTTTCCTTGGGCTGACGAGATCGTGGCTGTGTCAGAGGGAGTAGCCGATGACTTTGCAGCTGTTACAGGGCTTGAACGAAGTAGGATCAAAACGATATACAATCCGGTCATATCAACGACGCTTACCGAAAAGGCAAAGGAACCTGTTGACCATCCTTGGTTCGCTCCGGGCCAGCCTCCTGTAATTTTAGCAATTGGACGGCTCACTAAGCAAAAAGATTTTCCCACCCTCATTCGAGCATTTGACTCCTTACGGAAGGAGCGGCCTGTTCATCTCATAATTTTAGGTGAAGGCGAGGAGCGTAGGGCCCTCGAGGGGTTAGTACAGCAACTTGGGCTCGATGCCAGTGTATCCTTGCCGGGGTTCGTAGATAATCCTTACGCCTACTTAAGCCGAGCCGGGGTTTTTGTTCTCTCATCCGAGTGGGAAGGGCTGCCTACCGTGTTGATTGAAGCATTGGCGGTAGGGGTGCCCGTGGTGTCCACTGACTGCAAGAGTGGTCCTAGAGAGATATTAGATGGCGGCAAGTACGGCCGGCTGGTACCGGTAGGTGATAGTGCGGCACTGTCAGAGGCAATAGAAGAAACGTTACATCAACCGTCGGCGATAAGCTATCAAGAAGCCAGCCAAAGATTTACCTGGCAAGCTTCAATAGACGCTTATGTGCGTGTAACGGGAGTTGCAGCCTATGCCCATACATAAATTAGCATTCGGGATGCTCATACTCTTTATTTTTGTCATGCCTTGGGAGCGAAATGTGCCTGTTCGCGGAGTAGGTGCGATCAGCACGCTCATTGGCATTGCGGCTTTACTTTTAGGTGTAGCTTGCCTCGTCGAGCGGCAAAAGCTTAAGCTAAGAGCACCATCGTTATTTCTTGGGATAATGATTCTCTTTGTGTTGTGGTCGAGCCTTAGTTACTTCTGGAGTATCACTCCTAACCTTAGCATCACACGTTCTATTACCTATCTGCAACTCTTTACCATGGTGTGGCTTATCTGGCAGCTGTGCCGGAGCCATCAGCAGCAGTTGACGCTCATTCAGGCCTACATCTTCGGCGCCCACTTTACTATCGTTATGGTACTTATCAACTTTTTATCTGGGAACCCATTTGGTAGCGGATATCAAAGTAGCACTCGCTATACCTTTAGTGCAGGGGCTGGAGGAGATCCTAACTATATTGCTACGGCACTAGCCTTGGGCATACCTATGGCCTGGCATCTTATCTCTTCGCGTAAAGGCGGGCTGATTCACTGGTTCAACCTGCTCTACATACCGTTAGCGATTTTTACCATTGGTCTTAACGGCTCTAGGGGCGGCTTTATTACTGCCGTGGTAGCGTTGAGCATTATCCCGCTAACGTACTGGTACCTTAGTATCTGGCGCAAAGTGTTGCTGATTGCCGCCTTAGGCATCACCCTATATGCTGCTTTTAGCCTGCTTCCACAAGCTAGTGTGGACCGTTTGTCAGGAATATCGGAGGATATTGCCGAGCAAAATCTTGCCAATCGTCAGGACATTTGGCGGGCTAATTTGGAATTGTTAAGGCAAAACCAGATGGCGAGCATCTTTGGAGTCGGCAGTGGGGGAAATGGAGTTGCTGTCGAGCCTTACCTTGGCTATGGGATAGTTGCACATAACACCTATCTTGTAGTATTGGTTGATAACGGCTTCATTGGTCTTTCTCTCTTCATGCTTTTAGTTTTTATTGCGCTGATTCCAAACTTATATCTAAAAGCGCCAGCTAAAACCTTCTACATTGTGTTATGGTTAAGTTTGCTTGTTGCAATCATTCCTCTTGGTTGGTTAAACGTGAAAGCGCTATGGTTTGTTTTGGCTCTACTTACAACCCAAAAGGCCTATATTCTTGCAGTACCTGGTTTATCTTTCCAAAAAGGGTCGTGGGAAAGTCCTCATCCTGCAACACTCAAAACTCGTGATAAGGCTTATTCTTGAGCTTAATGTCAGGGTGTAAAAGGGTAAGGTATGGTTACAGCTCGAGGATGGATTAGAGGTAAGAGTGAAACAACCAACTGATGACATGCCCCTTCCGAACTTTATTGTTATCGGCGCACAGAAGGCTGGTACCACCTCAATCTATAAGGTGCTTTCAAAACACCCTGAGGTTCAGATGGCTTCTCAAGAAGAAGTGTCTTTTTTTGATAATGAAGCAAGGTTTCAAAAAGGCTTGTCCTTTTATAGTTCTCATTTCAGTGACGTTGAGCCAGGAAGAATTCAAGGTGAAGTTAGCCCTCTTTATCTATGCTATGAGAAAAGCCCGAAACGTATTGCCGATGTTCTTCCAGAAGTAAAATTGATTGCTTCATTAAGGAATCCCGTTGACAGGGCATTCTCCGCCTGGAGAATGCAGGTGACAAAAGGTTCGGAAACGAGGCCGTTTTTAAAGGCTGTTCGCGAAGAAGCGATGTACATCGAGTATGGTCGGTACTATCAACAGTTGATGCGGTACTTTGACTTTTTCCCCAGTGAGCAGATTCGTATTCTGCCTTTTGATGTTCTAAAGTCCGATCCTCAAACTTTTTATACTGAGCTTTTCAAGTTTATCGGCATCAAGGTTGATGGGGTAGACGCAAGTATCTTTGATGTTATACCAAATGTCGGCGGTGAACCTAAATGGACAGTGGTGACCTTCATGCTAAACACCGGCTACCGAACTCGTGAGGCCATCAGAAGAACTCGTTTTAAATGGTTAGTCGATGACAGCTGGATAGATAGATATAGCCGTCGCAGTCGCAACAAAGTAGCCGCTTGGAACCGCAAGCCAACAACTCAGCGGCTTAAGCCTGACCAGGAAACTTCGGAATTTATCATTGAAATGCTCTCAGATGATATTAACAAGCTTGCCAACCTTATTGGGCGAGATCTGAGTCACTGGCTGGTTCCCAAAACCAACGCCTAATGTACAGACACAATAAGCCGACAGGTTAAGAGCCCTCTTCAACTACAGACATATAGACATAAGGTCCCGACTTGAACATATTCTATATAACCATGATTTTCCCCTATCCTTCAGAAACGTTCGCGAGCAATGACGTGCGCGCGCTGTGGCGCTCCGGCGTCCAGGTCTCGGTTCATTCACTTAGAGCTGCTCATAAGGCGTCCTCTCGTTTGCTCAATGAACGAAACCTCACCGATGTCCCTGTGACCTACAACACTACCACCTCTCTTACCAGTGGCTTCAAAATCGGCCTGACGCGACCACGGCTATTTTCCGATTTGCTCGCCTGGATAGTTCGTCATAATTGGAAAAAGCCAGAGCACCTTCTAAAGAGTCTTGCGCTTACACCTCGAGCCTTGCAACTATTCTCTCACATTGAAGGGGAGCGGCCAGATGTGGTGCATGTGTACTGGGGGCACCATCCGTCACTTGTCGGTTATTTGGTTCAAAGCTATCTTCCCCAAACCGTCGTTTCTATTTCTCTTGCCGCTTATGACCTGGAGATGGAATACGGAGGCAGTGCGCCGGTGGCACAAAGGGCTGATATGGTGAGGACACTTGCCAAGGTGAACATAGAACATATAAGCAAGGCTTTTGGTGTACCTGATGATCGCATTACTGTCTTGTACGATGGGGTGGACCTCAGCCGGTTTCAAAATACGAGCTTGATCGAGAACAAGATAAAAAAACGTGTCGTGACTGCTGGAAGATTAATTCCTTCTAAGGGCACAGATGATGCTTTGGAAGTGTTTGCTAGAGTTTTGAAAAGGTGGCCGGATGCATCCTTGGTCGTTCTTGGTGACGGCCCAGAGTTAGAGCGGTTACAGGCTATTATCAAGTCGTTAGCCATTGGGCATGCAGTAACCTTTAAAGGACATGTTAGTCACGAAGTGGTTTTTAAGGAGATGTCACAGGCTGAGATCTTTTTGTTCATGTCCAAAAAGTCTTCAGAGCGCTTACCCAATGTAGTTAAAGAAGCAATGGGATGTCGTTGCTTATGTATAACTACTGATACCCCAGGAATGGAAGAGTTGCTAGTTGATGGCGAACATGGTTATGTGGTAGTTCAGGGTGACATAGAGGGCGCTACCGAGCATATCAACAGAGCATTCGCAGATGGTTCCATAATGCAGACGATGACTGAGGCAGCGTACAAGCAGCTCGAAAGCAAGTTTGATCTGGAACGTATCATGGCTCAATATCTTGAGCATTGGGAGCACCTGGTGCTCCAAAAGAAATCTAGGAAGCGCGTTGACGCTCAAGCACTAACAAAAGCAAAGCAGTTGTAGTTATGTTAGAACGTACGTGTTTAGCGTTCACCCTCCAGTCAATCGGCGCGCTTACAGAATGGAGCAGTCAGTTGTGAGAGAGTAAGCGTCAAGGTGAGAGAGGGTCAGGTCACTTCGAATAACGATCGGTTCGATGCTC
>NZ_JBYCCV010000063.1:0-24098 GCF_057473825.1 Aliterella sp. E5.1 | reverse complement strand
CCAGGTAGGCGCAGGGGAATAGTAATATTCCGCTCCAGCCTACGAATACAAATCTGTCGCGCTTTAGCCAGTCGTCTACGGTGTCGAATATGCCGCGACTCGGTGCGCTGCCAACTGCAATTGTCATCGATCTAAAATCCTCTCGTTTACTAAAAATTGCAACGTTTCTGAGGAATTAACATTAAGACACGCTCGATTGCTTTGAACTTTCGAGATTTATGAGTAGATTAAAATAATCTTCTCGTTTGGTCTGCTTAATCACTACCGCCACTGAATGACAATCTAGTGTGTCGCTGCTTAATGTTTGTTAATTTATCACATTATTTATGCTAGTATCTCGATCCACACGGTGGTTTTCAGGTGTTTAGCATCAGCCTATTAATATAATTAATATCAGAAATATTTACAATTTGACACAAGTTTGTTCAGCGATCGCCCTATTTATGCCGCTAAACTTGCAGTGAATCACTAATTTAAATACCTTTTTGGGCAACACAGGTCAATGAAATGAGCGTATCAACGGCTAATCCAGGCAATTCCCCGGCTGGGGATACAACAGCATCGCCTATCCTGCGTCAAACTATTTTGGGATCGCGCCGACTTAGCAATTACTGGTGGGCAACGGTTGTTTCTATCGGAGCTACGGGTTTTTTCCTGGCATCACTCTCTAGTTACCTTAAAGTAAATTTTTTACCTTTTGCTAACCCCACCGAGCTAGTTTTTGTTCCCCAAGGGATAGCTATGGGTTTCTACGGTGTCGCCGGGTTGCTATTAGCTGCTTACTTATGGATGGTAATTGTTTTAGACGTAGGCGGCGGTTATAACGAATTTAATAAAGAAACTGGCGCAGTCAAAATCTTTCGTTGGGGATTTTTGGGTAAAAACCGCCAAATTGAGCTCGACTGCAAGACCCAAGATGTGCAATCGGTGAAAGTAGACATCAAAGAAGGCATAAATCCACGTCGAGGTTTGTACCTGCGCGTCAAAGGTCGGCGAGATATTCCTTTATCCCGTGTTGGTCAACCTTTATCTTTGACAGAGCTTGAAAATCAAGCGGCGGAACTAGCGCGGTTCTTGGGAGTCCAAATTGAAGGACTATAAAATATTCAATTGCTCAAGGAAGACTGTAGTTAAATAACAATGGCAATGCAGCTAAAAATTCAAACCTGTTTAATATCGTTTATACTTTTGACTGCGTTGATGATTGGGGGCTGTGGGTCAGGCGATCGCGCAACTTCGGAAACTACTCCCCCAATCTCACAGGCCCAAGAGAATACAAGTACACCAAGCTCAGAAACGCAAACATTACCTACTCAAGCAACTAGCCCACTAATGAAAGATTTACCCACCCTAAATGGCAAAGCAACGGTAGTAATGACCGTTAAAGGCGCACCAATTACGATTGAAGTTGATGGCACAAATGCGCCAATTACGGCGGGCAATTTTGTAGACCTCGTACAAAGGGGCGTATACGACGGCTTAGCATTTCATCGTGTTGTCCGCCAACCAGAACCATTTGTAGTGCAGGGCGGCGATCCTCAAAGCAAAGATCCTAAATTCCCCACTCAAAGATTAGGTACAGGTGGTTTTATCGATTCCAAGACAGGTAGCGAGCGCCGGATTCCTTTAGAAATCACCCCCGAAGGCGCGCAATCTCCGCTCTATAGTGAAATCACAAGCTCACCCAAGTTGAAGCATACTCGTGGTGCTATAGCGATGGCGCGATCTCAATCTCCCGATTCTGCCTCGTCGCAGTTCTACATTGCCCTAGCAGATTTAGCTTTTTTAGATGGCAGTTACGCAGTCTTTGGCAATGTTACGAGCGGCATGGATGTAGTTGATAAAATTCAACAAGGCGATCGCATTGATTCGGCGAAAGTCACATCTGGGGCTGAGAATTTAAAAAACGGTGGGAAGTAAAGTTAGAAAAATAAAGCAAATATTCCTTTAACCTAATTTATTTCTAAAGGGCATGGTATTGAGCCATGCCCTTACTTGTGTGACAAAATGGACGATCGCGACGTAGTTGTTACAGGAATTGGTTTAGTTTCTGCCTTGGGTGACAACCCTGAGACTAATTGGCGGCAGCTAATAGCTGGAAATTCTGCTGTTAAACTACATCAGCCTTTCCCCGAACTTCCAGCGCTCCCTTTGGCTCTAATTGGCAAGCAACCAATTGCTCTAAAAACTCTAACTAGCCAGGTTGTCAGCGAAGCGGTTTCTGATGCGGGTTTGAATCTACCCTTAAGCGATTGTGGTGTTGTAATTGGCTCTAGTCGCAGCTATCAAGCTGCGTGGGAACAATTGGCTAAAAAGTTTGATCAAAATGCACAAATTGATAGCGATTGCTTAGAAATTTTGCCTCACATGAATGCGATCGCCACTGCTCGTCAAATCGGCGCATCTCTCGTTCCTGTCTTTGCGCCAATGGCAGCTTGTGCGACTGGAATTTGGGCAATTTTTCAAGCTTTTCAACTTATTAAAACTGGACTTTGCGATCGCGTCTTAGCTGGAGCCGTTGAAGCTCCTATTACACCGCTCACCCTAGCAGGATTTAAGCAAATGGGGGCTTTAGCACCTACAGGCGCTTATCCTTTCTCTCGCCACCGCCAAGGCTTGGTATTGGGAGAAGGTGGGGCAGTATTGGTACTAGAATCAGCTAAATTAGCCTTGGCGCGATCGGTGCGAATTTACGGGCAAATTCGCGGCTTTGGCTTGACAGCCGATGCCTATTATGCTTCTCAGCCTGCACCTCAAGGGGAAAGTGCAAAGTTGGCAATTGAGCAATGTTTAAAACGCTCTAGGCTTAAGCCTTCTGAGATTGATTACATTCACGCTCACGGGACTGCAACTCAAAAAGGCGATCGCCATGAAGCTCAATTAATCGAACATATGTTTCCTAACGTACCTATCAGTTCGACAAAAGGAGCCACAGGGCATACTTTGGGGGCTTCTGGAGCTATAGGCGCAGCTTTTTGTCTCAAGGCATTGCAGCAACAAATATTACCGCCTAATGTAGGTTTGCGATCGCCAGAATTCGATCTAAATTTGGTTAGCGCACCACGTCAAAATTGTACCCAACAAGTTTTATGTTTCAGTTTTGGTTTTGGCGGTCAAAACGCAGTTATGGCAATTTCTAAAGTAGTTTAGGCGCAATAATACCATCGTAAATTACAAAAATGACCTTTTAACTTAAAGCTATTTATAATTTCTGACAGCTATCTTTTGAGAGATTAAATAAATTATTTCCAAAGTAGCACGAGCAAATAATTAGATACAGAAGGCGCTAAAGTGCGATTACTTTTAGACATAGTTCAAATTACACCATTGGAAAGATGCGAACTACGGTTATCGTTATCTATTCTTGAATCAAGATAAAAAATTCTTGCTCAAACTTATGGATAACAACAAAGAAAAAGAAACACACCGTGCTGTAAACCCTGGTGATGTGATTAGCGATAAACCAGAAAGTATTGAGGAAAAAGCACAACAACTAGCTGTAGATTCTCCTGACATCACTGGCGACCACATTACTGTTCCTGCCTACTTTGTAGTTGACGAACCAGATGGAGAAGAAAAAGCTTTACATCACGTTAAAGATGCTGACGAAATCTCTGATGTAATTCGTCAAGCAAGAGTGGATGAAAACGGCGATCGCATCTGGTAATTGGCAAAAGTTGAATCCCAATAGAAGTTTAAAACAAATGGCAGCTTAAAAGCTGCCATTTGTTTGAGGAGATTCACTCAACTGCGACTTGAGGTACACCCATACTGTAGTTAATCGCCCGTCCATTCAGGTTGTAGCTGATTTGACCATTCTGTAAAAGACTGCGGATAAAATGCTCTAAATCTGAACCTATCCGCCGTAAATTGTAGTCTGTCAAATCAGCGCCGCTATAAGCTTCTACAAACTCGTTAAACTTGCGATACACCTTTTGTAAGGCATCTTCATTCCAATTAAATTCATTGTCTGGATCTACATCCAACGTCAAAACTTGGTTGCTAGGAACAAGCTCCCCATCCTTATTGACTTCTGCTGAGAAAATTCTAATATGGCGAGTTGTAGACTTGAGTAACTGATCTTCCATAGGTAAACGATCTCAATCCTTGGCACTTCACCTCATCTTAAACCATCACTTAGCCTTGGCAATCATGCCAGTTTGACGAGCGTAAGCAAAAATCCCACCAGCATCAATTACAGGTTTAACATCGCCCAAAGGCTGGAGTTGATAAATCTTATTTAAGGTGTGGTTCGTTAGTTGATTTTGCTCAAAGTCGATGGTAACTTCTTGTCCTGTAACAAATTCATCGCACAGCCGCTCTAGAGACTCCCAGGGATAAAGTTCGCCCGTTGCTGTACAATTGCGAAAAAATATCCGCGCATAGGATTGAGCAATTACTGCTTCTACCCCCGCCGCACCCAGCGCAATAGGGGCGTGTTCTCGCGAAGAACCACAACCAAAATTCTCTCCAGCAACAATAATGGGATAAATTGTTTTCGTTGAACCCGATGTAATAAATTTACCAAAGCGATCGGGCAAACCAATCATGGCATAACTACCTAGCTTTTCATACTCATCAGGCTTTGATGGAACTAATGTTAGGTATTCTGCTGGAATAATTTGGTCTGTATCTATATTGTCATCAACAACAAAAATTACACCGCGAATTGAGTTACTCATAAAAAATCTCACGTAGCAATAAACTTAATTATATATTTTGTTTAAAAGTTTTTGCTGCTGTAAATAAAGTTACTTCACGACTACAAGGTATAGCGTATCAAACAACTTAGTTGAATTTGATTTACGTGTAAACACTGAAGCATTTTTTTGAAATTGATGAATCAATAGAAATAACTATTAGTTTATTTTTAACTATTACTAAATAGTTCTTTAGGAAAATATAGTTTTTTAATTAACATTTTTAAAGTGTTATCTTTATCGATAGCGATTAAAAATACTAAAGCTTAGGCAATCAACTACCTGAGAATTCGTATTTGCGATAACGAATATAAATTTTGCAAGGACTGATAAACTATCATTTTTATTAGCCAGCATCAATCTATACCAGTGTTAAAAATATTCTTGTAACAACTGTAACTTAGCCTATTCAGTAGAATTAGCACTTTTAAAAACATTTTGAAAGACTTACAAACTCCTTACATAAACTTTACTATTATCCACCTTAAAAGCTGAATAATAGTAATCGTAAGCCCAACTAATAAATATTTAAGGCGGTAGATACTGCTCAACTAAAAACGTTAATCGAGTTTTGGCTACAACTAAAGTCTGGCTAGGTGGTTTGTGGACAATGATATCAACCAAAGATAGATTTTGTCTTACTTGCTTAACCTAGTTGAAATAGATAAAAAGCCAAAATACTTTTGCTCTAAAAAAAGTCTTCTGCTCAGGTATTGCAAAATTAGGATTTATTTAAAATGAACTCGGATCAAGCATCTCCACAACCAAAGAAAATTGACGTTGGTGTCTATGAGTGTGAAATACACCTAAAATTTAGATTAATTGAAGATAAAGCTGTATTTAGCGATCACGGAGAACTGTTAGATTTTCTGATTGAATCGTTTATAATCGGCGCAGATGAGTATCTTGAGCCACTCCAGTCTTTGGTTAATACTCAAGAAATCTCAGACCTTGAAGCTTCGCCACAAATGCGCCGTCAGCTAATGCGGTTGCGTAACTCCTCAGAGTCATTGTAAAGCAGAGGTAGCAGAACTATAAAGCATTCCTTATTTTGACCGGATTTGGTATTGACACCAGCGCGTAAATTTATTATATTTGTAAAAGTGCGAGTTCAATGCCCCCATCGTCTAGAGGCCTAGGACACCTCCCTTTCACGGAGGCGACGGGGATTCGAATTCCCCTGGGGGTATAAAAAGATAGGGCGCTGTATTTTAAATACAGCGCCCTATTGATTTTAGCGATCGCTTTTTAAATTAACTATTTGCAGTAGTTCCAAATAGATTATGTACTCGCTGACGAATTGCCACAAGATTTAAACGCAAGTCATTGGTCAAACGACGCTCAATAATTGATACTGGCATAGTCCGCTTGGGTAAAACGCATACTGTATAAAAAAGATTAGTTACAGTTTGTTTAGACTGAGGATCGGGCTGTAGCCTCCAAGCACCAGAAAAAGATTTCAAATCGCCCTCAACTAAATTGAAATTAATCTCATGGGGAAATTTTTCTTCCAAGTCAAGAACTACACGGGCTGAAAAGTTGAGACGCAGTAATCTTTGCGTACCGACTTGTTCTAAGCGAATACCTCCCGTTGGATGCTCTAAGCGTTGGCTTTTGGATAGATTAGGAATAAAATCAGCCAAAGACTCGTAATCTGTTAATACCTGCCAGATTGGTTCAATTGCTTGGGAAATAGGAATTTTGGCAGAGATTTGTCTTTGTCTTGGCGACGGCTGCTCTACTTGCACTTCTACCGTATCGAGCAGCAATGATAATTCTTGGGGAGGTAGACTAGATAAAATCCCAATATCAACACTTTCATCAGGAGAAAAATCAGATGTCGATTCAAAGTCTGGTTGTTTAATCACAGAAATTTAGTGGTTTCTTAATTGGGTACGGGTAACTGAGGTAAGGTGAGAGTAAAGCAGACCTGAGAAGATGATGACTGCTCAATAGGTGTACTAGCAACCTCAATAGTTCCATTTAAGTGCTGCACTAGACTTTTTACAAGGGCTAATCCTAAACCAGTACCTTTGATAGCTTGGTCTGTAACTCCATGACCGCGACGAAATTTATCAAAAATATAATTAGCATCTTCTGGTGAAATATTTTTACCAATGTTGGTAACACTTATAGCAATTCGATCGCCTTGTTGAGTAGCTTGTAAGAGGACGTTAGTGCCAGATTCAGCATACTTTCCAGCATTAGTTAATAATTCATGTAATATCCGATCAAAACTGTCGGCATCAGTTTGTAAAAATAGCGATTTTTCAGGAAGTTCTACGGTAATAGTTAATCCTTTGTCTGACCAGGTTCCTGTGTGAATTTGAACTAAGTCATTAAGTTTTGAGCTAATTTTAATAGTTTGTAAATTAAGTGGAGTTTGATTAGATTCTAGCTTTTGTAGCCTGAGTAAATCGGTAATTAAATCGATCTCTTGGGTACATTGTTGCTCTAAAATATCTAAATATTTTGATTTGCGCTCTACAGAAATTCCTGGGGTGCGTAGCATCCGAATAGCTAAATTCATGCTAGTCAAGGGAGTACGTAGCTCGTGGCTAATTGTATCAATAAAATCATCCTTTAATTTGTTTATTTGCTTTAATTGGTCAATTTGCTGCCGAGTTTTTTCATATAATTTTGACTGCACTTCCAAGCTACCTTGTAGTTGGGCTGTACGTTCTTCTACAAGATTTTGAACTTGGCGCAGTGTTTGGTTTTGGATAATTGCTGTACTGACTTGAACGCTAACTAATTCTAGTAAGGCTAATTCTTCTGATTGCCATGTGCGAGGATGAGAGTTTTGCATTAGCAAAAAACCAAATACTGTTCCTTGATTCTCTAGCGGAAACATCAGTACAGAAGGCAAAGTAGCAATATTAAAAACTGGGTTTATTTCAGAATGATGATTAATTAGATTAGGATCGTCAGTAACGTTAGAAATATAGGGTTCTGGAGAACTTAATAAGGCTTGCTGACATAAAAAACATTCATTTAACCAAAAAGATTGATTTGAAGCAACTGAAGTACTAGAAGGTAGAGCAAAGCTATTATTAATATTGCTAGGTATACTTAAATTAAAATTATTCCATTCAGAAATAACAGCAATCTTCGCTTTGGGAAGAAAGTGTTTCGGCGGACGATTTTTAAAAAGTAAATGGCTGTACTTTAAGGTAAGAATTAGACTCCGCTCAACTTGTAAAGCTTGGGCTGTTCCAGAAGTCGCTAACTGGAGAATTTGGTCTAAATCCAAGGTATTTCGGCTTGCCATAGTTAGCTGGTTGATCGCATTTTGATACTGAGTAGAGGTATTTATAACTCGTTGCAAAGAGGCGATGGATTTAGCTTGGGCAATTTGCTCTAGGGCGATCGCTACAGATTCGGCGGCGACTTGAGCGCACTGTTGCTCATAATCGCTCCACTGATAGGGCTGAAATCGCCACAAAGTAATTAACCCATTTTGCTTACCTTGAAAATAAGTAGGTATGCTTAAAACAGCACGGATAGGCAGTGGCAAGTGCCATTGCGTCGATGTCGTTTGTACGTCATCAATTGCCAATAATTCAGTTTGATTTGGTAGCAAGGATATTAGTTCGCTCAGTTGCGATTGGCGTAGCGCTGGGACAAATTTGTCTCCACCCCAATAACCAGTTTGGTTAAGCTGCTGAGCTTCGTCCACAACTGCAATTAAGCAGCAGTCTACGGCAACTGTTTCTCCCCACGCTTGAGAAATTTGTTGTAGCATTGTTTTCGTATCAGAGCCACGCACAACAATTTGATTAATTTTTTGTCCTAAAGAGTAGAAATCTTCTTGATTGTGCATCAACTTGACTAGGGGAGTTTGCAAGGGGGCTGATTGATTTGGACAATGGAAAGGCAACTGTGGAGGTTGTTCTATAGTTGATACTTTTGGCGGCAACACCCCAATATTTTCTGAAGCTTTTGCTCGCTCTTGAATTTTAATCGAGTGAATTGCGGCGGGTTTTTGGTCTTTATTTTTTGGTTGCTCGACAGACTTTGTCATTTATGTTGTCCCCTTTGCCACTGCTCGCAATTAAACTAAATTAAAGTGTCATAAATTTAAGATAGAAAGTTAGACATGAGTAAAGTAAATGTTAGCTCAACATAAGTTCCAGCTATCTATGCTTCAGATTATCCTTTCTTGAGTTTCATGGAATCGGTAATTTTGCTGATTGTGAGAGACTTTGCTTAATTGAGTTGCGTAGAGTAACGGAGGTAGATTTTTATCAATAATCATGCGGCTATTAGCCTATTGATCGAAAAGGCGAACAGATAAACTATTTCTGTTCGCCCCTATTTATGCTTGTTAACCGAGAAATTACTTAGGTAAGCTTTCTGAACTTAAGGGAACCAAATCGCCGCCCGTGGTAAATCCTAGCAACATAGATTCTTGCGGGCGAATTAATTGCCCTGTAAGTACGCAACGAACTTCTTTTTCGGCTGTAGCTGCAATACTTGCTCGAATGTCGTTGCGGGAAACCTGATTTTGATAATCACCAGATTTTTGTTGTACATAGTTCCATAATATGTCTCTAATTAAGGCTTGATAGCCTACATTGCCAGAAAGCTCCTTAAGTTTGTCTTTCAGTTCCCGCTCTAGGCGGATGCTGGTAACTTCCATTTCGGTGGTGGTGGTACGGGTTAATGTATGCACAGTGTCTTTTCTCCTAAATATCTGGACAGGATAGTAATACAAGTGTAGTATGTTTAAAGGAATGTTCAAGTCGCGGATGTCACAGGTGAAATTTTCTTTGAAAAGCTTATCGCTCTCCAAATCGTTGCAACCCAATTTTCTGAAAAATTGGGAATCGGCAGCTTGGCAGGTGGAGTGTCTATTTATAGACAGCGATCGCCATGAGCAAAAAGAAATTACACCAGGAAATCATGATGACTTGGCATATCTAGGCAGTAGCGCCCTAAGTTTGGCACTGCAAAGCAATCGAGGAAGTGGGGGGTACAGGCAAAAAATAGCCTTGCCAATATAGCAATAAAAGACGTTAGTCATTTTTAGCCCCCGCCTCTAAGTAGTAGAAGTGGGGGTTTTTATATAAGGAGCCTAGTTGTGACGATCGCAACGCAAGTATTAGACCATTCGGTGGTGGTGTTCTCTAGAAATTATTTGCCAATTAGTCGCGTCAATATCAAACGCGCGATCGCGCTATTAATATTGGGTAAAGCCGAAGCCCTAGATTTGGCAAGCGAGACTTGGTTTGTAAAGTCGCCTAATTTGGTTATTGCTGTCCCCCAGCACATCCGCTTAACGATTGCCAGCACCGAACGGATTTGGAAAGTTCCCCCAGTAAATCGGCGCGAAGTTTTAAAACGGGATAACCAAAGTTGCCAATACTGCGGTAGCAACAAACGCTTGACGCTCGATCACGTGATTCCGGTATCCAAGGGCGGCGAACATAAGTGGAATAACGTCGTTACAGCTTGCGAACCATGCAACCAGCGCAAACGCGATCGCACACCTAACGAAGCTGGTATGCCGCTACGCACCAAACCAAAAGCACCAATGCACCCGACTGTTGCTTTTGCCGAAAACTTTTGGCACGGCGAAAGTGCCTGCTCTCCATAGAAGGAACTCAAGGACAATGCTGAAACTAACTTACATTGAGACTGGTTTTTATTTGGAATATTTAGCCAAATCCTTAGAGGAGTGGGTGCAAGGACGGGTAGTTTTGGCACTGCGCGTTGGTGAGTCTTTGTGCATTGAACCGAGTACGGCTTCATTTTTGCTACCTGCGGATTTACCAGGTTTAGAGGCATTGGTACTTGAAGTCAGACGGCTCGATCTAGAGTCTATTAGTTTGAGTGCTTGCGATGCTGAATATATCGAAGTCAGTATCGAAGGTACTTGGGTAAGCTCAGACACAGACAGTGAGGAGGGCGTGTTTGTCGCCGCGATGTCTCACTCAATTGAGTTCTTTTTACTGAAATTGTGGCAAGACTCTCAAGTTAATGCTTCAGTTTTAAGCGAGTAGGGACTTAATACTGGGTTGATGGAGGTGCATATAACTTATGCATCTTTTTTGGGCTGCGCGATCGCACTTAGAGACGCAATGTAGCAATTTTAAAAATCTTTGCCCTTACCCCTTGACAAGTTTGTAGTATATTTGTAGTATAAACGTAATGCAAGAGAGAAAGAGCTAAAACTTCTAACCTCCAGCATTGGAACCATGAAAACTAAATAATTCCACCATTAATCGCGGTGTAGCTCAATTGGTTAAAGCGTCCGGTTGTCTGCCGGAATGTTGCTCTTTTCGAGTCTCGTCACCGTAGTAAAGACTGATACCAAGTTGCGTTCTAAAAAATCATCCTTAATTCAGGAAAAGTGGCTATACCCCAGGAACCCTGCTGCTATGTCGGAGCGCAACTTAGTATGAGTACCCAAGTGGTCTAAGGGGGAAGGAGCGCAAAACTTCTCGGATAACACGGGTACTCTACGAGAAGGCTCCGCCTACGAGTCCCGTTAGGGCTACTGTGTTGGGTTGGCTCACCTATAGGTGTGGGCAGAGGTCCGTAAAACCTCCGCTTAATTGCTTTGCTGGTTCAAATCCAGCCCGACCCATTGTGGAGAAGTGGCTGAGAGGCTTATAGCGTCCTCCTAGGGGATACGGTTTAAAACCCGCCCTTGGTTCAAATCCCTCCTTCTCCGCTTGTAGTGCGATCGCACTACAAAAGAGAGATGAATCAAACCAAACTATTTATCTTTCTTTTTATATCTCCCGGTAGCTCATACCAAGTTGCGTTCTAAAAAATCATCCTTAATTCAGGAAAAGTGGCTATACCCCAGGAACCCTGCTGCTATGTCGGAGCGCAACTTAGTATCAGTTGGTAGTAGCGCCTGTCTGAAGAACAGGAGGTCGTCGGTTCAATTTCGATCTGGGGGACTTCGCTGGCTCATAGCTCAATGGCAGAGCGTCCCGTTGTTAACCGGAGTGTTGTAGGTTCAAGTCCTACTGAGGCAGCCATTTATTGGGGAGTAGGCGACGTTGGCAAAGCCACCTGACTTTGACTCAGGATCTCGCAGGTTCGATTCCTGCCTCCCCAGTTCTGTTGGATGCAGGCTTGTCTCTACGAAGGATGAGTCGCTAGGTTCAATTCCTAGGCAGGGGGTTAGTTGTGGTTAATTTAAAGGATATTTTGGCGTTGCCCAATTAAAGGATGAATTGTTGAAAGCACTATTCTCGCAACGCCTCCTAATCCCCCCAACGCCAGGGGGACGAGCGAACATCCAGTTTCTCCATCCAATTGGGGGCTAGGGGCAAATTCATCTCATTATTCACCAACAAGGTCACAGGTTCGAGTCCTGTTATCCCCATTTAATTTTAGTGGGTGGTTGGCATAGCGGTTTAGTGCAGCTAGCTATTAACTAGCACTAGAGAGGTTCGCCTCCTCTACCGCCTATTTTATTTTTGGTAAGTGCGATCGCATTTTAATTAGTTTGCTTAGAGTTTTAATTTATGACATACAAAACACTAACAGAAATTGAAAGTCTGGTTAGAGCATTTGAAGATTGCGTGTTGCCTCGCTCCTGTTGGACTCATCAAGCTCATTTAACTGTTGCACTATGGTATCTTATACATTTTTCCGAAGAAGAAGCGATTCGATATATTCGTGATCGCATTCGTAAATACAATACTGTTACCGGAATTGAAAATACAAAAGATAGTGGTTATCACGAGACTATAACTTTATTTTGGATGCGGACTATTCTTAACCATCTTATTTCTGAAATTAACGCCTATAGGTTTGTAGATATAGCTAATAAATTACTCAATACCTATAAAAATGCTGAACTTATATTTGAATATTACAGCCGAGACTTACGGCTATCTCAGGAAGCTCGTATTAGCTGGGTTGAAGCTAATATAAAACATTTAACAAGTTATTCAAGTCTTGGAGAGTAGAAACAAAAAGTTTATTTTAAAATGAAATCTTGAGGAGCATAAATGAGCATATTCAAAGTAGAAGTAGTCAAAATTAATAGTATTAATCCTCATCCCCATACCTCAAAATATGAGTGGAGATGTAGAATTTCCGATTGGGCAGTACAAGTTTCCTAGTTCCGAACATTTCAAACGTTACCGCGATGTTTTACAGGTAGGGGAGGAAGTAGTAGTTACTGAAAAAATCCACGGTACTAATTTTACTGTGCTAGTTGATGAAAATGGTACTCATATCAGTAGCCATAACTACTTTTGGAAAAATAACGCTACAAATAAAAACTTAGTTTATATTCGTGCTTATAATGAATATCCTTGCTTGCAAAACTTGCCCGTAAGCACTCAAGTCTTTGGAGAGATATATGGCGTTCAAGATATTAAATATAGTTTGTCTAACGGCAAAATAGGCATTGCTATATTTGCAGTTAAAGATCATGGCAAGTTTTTAAACTACGAGGAATTTAAGGTATTTTGTACCAAATATTCTTTACCTCAAGTACCTATACTTTATCAAGGTGCTTACAGTTGGGAAGCAGTAGCGCAATTTAACAACGCTAATAGCGTAGTAGACAAAAACTCAATTATAGAAGGTGTGATAGTTCAGCCTGTAAGGGAAAGAACTCACCTGGAAATTGGTCGAGTAGTATTGAAGTTAATTAGCGATCGCTATTTGCTGCGCTCTGGTGGTACGGAACTACACTAAAACAAGATTATGGGTATTAGACACTTTAGCAATTATGACAGCAATCCTCAGTATCGCGATCGCAAAGATTGCGATTTGCTAGGTGCTGGTTGGAAACCATTGCAGCGAGAAATCGATCTAGGCTACCTTTGGCAAGTTGCTAGTAGCGATCCGGGCGAACTTACTCATCAAGCTGTAGACTTAGTTAGCGATCTTGCAGATGCGCTTACTCGTACTAATCATAGCTGGTGGGCAAATATATTAAACGTTTTTTCTGATTACACTCGTGCAGATATAAATGAGTTTTGGGACTACATTACTCCCGAACCCCCCGCACCAGATTATCGTTACAAAGACGTTTTGACTACCAGAACACCTATCACTCAAGAAGTTAGCCGCGATAGTATTCCGATTGATTATGTTCTCAATCGCTTGCAAGAAATTACCGTGCTTAAGGTACTAGAAATATTAGGTCGTCCTGACTCGATTACTCAGTGCTTTCAAGAACGGTATTTTTATTATCCTGTAGAGCGATTTGTTGATTGGAAAAGTGTGGAAAATGTTGGTACAGCTTTAGCCTATTGGTCTAAATATGAGCTTTGGTTGCAAATAAGTTATGCAAGTTTGACTCAAAGACAATTTACCTTAATTGCGAAGGAATTAGGGCAAATTGTTAACAAAGCTACCTATAATTTGGCAGTAATATTAAGCGGGTATCAAAGCCGCGTTGGTAAGGTTAATAGCCTGTTTCCAATTAATACATTTCCTAGAGATATTCAAAGTTTTACCGATGTAGTACAGCAAGCAATTTTAGCTCAAGATCAATTGGCTGTGCTAGTACAAGGCGATCCAGGTACGGGAAAAACTGCTTGGACGCAAGCGGTAGCTAAAGAGATTTTGATACCTTTGGGATATGTAGTTTTTATATTGGATCATGATGCAGTAGAAAACTTTGTGCCACCTAGTTATTTAGAGCGAGTTTGTCTAATTATTAATGAGGCAGATAACCTAGCACAAAATAGAGCAAATATAGCGGCTCAAGCTAACAATAAAACTGAGCATATTTTGAGTTTACTTGATGGCACTTTGTATCAAAGCGTAATTGATGAAGCGGGTATTCAGGCCCACCAAAAATTAGTTGTATTGATGACTTGCAACACTACTGAAAGATTAGATCCAGCTATGTTACGCAAAGGTAGAGTTGATTTAATTTACGAATTTACTCAGCGCTTTGTTTAATAGTTTAAAGGGATTTATCCGATGTTTTGTTTAATAGCCTAGTCCGCCTAGGGTTAAAACCCGCTTGCTTATAGCCAAAGTCGGCTGAAGCCGACTAAGATTTTTTGTGTATAGGTACTATTAAAAATAATATCTATATCTAGTTAAGGAAAAAATTTGATAAATCGAGGGTTAGAGCAGAAAAATGAGGTAATGCGATCGCATTATTAGGTAAGTAAATTTGTCTATTAGCATACTCAAAACTATCTTGAGTTCGATAAGGCTGACTGTAGGCTTCTAAACAGTTGGCTACTAAATTAAACAGCCAATAGTTATCACTTCCCGATTCAGAGTAAAGAGATAATTTAGTTTCTCGGGTCATATTTTAAAGTGGAATCTGACACCTCAATTACTAATAAAATGTCTGCAATACTAGGGTGACTATCTAAATAGCGAAGTCTTCGATTGCGAACTATAACTAAATCAGGTTCGGGTTCGCTATCCTCACCTAAAATAATTGGTTCTTGGTTGCGTACAGTTGCTTGTCCTTGTAAAAGAGTAAATAATTCACCAAATAACAGCGTATTACAAACAGAATGAGGCGTACCTTTTGCTACCCTTTGGATAATTTGCCCTCTAATTAGAGCAATTCGCTCGTTTTCTTGAAAAGAACCTAACTCAATTAAACGGTGATATTCTGCTAAAGAAAAACGTTTTGGAGTAACTGAAGTCATGAGTAAAACTAATTATTTCAGTTAACCAAGTACATACAATCTAGCATTTATGAACAATTCTCAATTAGTAAAAATTAGTAGATATCTTAGCAAGCATTTACGCCATCAACCCGATCGCTTAGGTATTAAACTTTTGCCTGGTGGCTGGGTTGCGGTGGAGGAATTATTAGCTGCTTGTAAGAAAAATGCTTTTCCAATTAGTTGGAAGCAGTTAGAGGAAGTAGTAGCAAATAACGATAAACAACGTTTTTCTTTTGACTCTACAGGTACGTTGATTCGCGCCAATCAAGGACACAGTGTAGACGTAGATTTGCAACTAGAACCTGCTACGCCGCCAGATGTGCTTTATCATGGCACGGGTGCGAGTGCAATTAAGGCAATTATGCAGACAGGTTTATCCAAAATGTCCCGCCATCAAGTGCATTTATCTACCGATATAGCGATCGCACGCAATGTCGGCGCAAGACATGGTAAACCTGTAGTTTTGCTTGTTGATGCGGCAGCTATGTACCAAGAGGGTTATGTATTCTATTGTTCGGATAATGGTGTTTGGCTAGTTGATAACGTTCCACCGGAGTATTTGCGACAGTTAGATTAGATCGGAAATACCTCCCAGGAGTAAGAAATGTGGCGTTTAAAATTAAATTAGTGTTGTCTAACACCTAAAAAGCAAGCTATTTTTGTGTCACTTCACATTTTTATCAGAAAGCCGCTTGAAGAAGATTGGCAAGAATTGTTGGCTTTGCACCAAAAAAGTAAGGAGTTGCATTATCCCTGGGTGTCTCCGCCATGTACTGAAGATGAGTGCAAAGCCTATATCAATCTCTGTCAGAATCAGGATTTTGAAGGACTGTTAATTTGTCATGCGATCGCCAAAAATATTATTGGTGTTGCAAATCTCAGTCAAATTTTCTATAGAGGTTTTCAAAATGCTTATCTTGGTTATTACGTTGATGTAGACTTTGCAGGTCAGGGATTCATGTTACAAGGTGTTCGGTTAACGGTTTCTTATGCTTTTTATACTCTCAGTTTACATCGCGTTGAAGCCAATATCCAACCGGAAAACACTGCTTCAATTCGTTTAGTGCAGCGATTGGGTTTTACAAAAGAGGGATTTTCAAGGCGATACTTGAAAGTCAATGGAGATTGGCGCGATTGCGAACGTTGGGCGTTGACAAGTGAAAATTGGAATTAAAAGCTAGAAGTAATTTATATCTATGCACGTATCCGATCTTCCCAATCTTCTCGTTCCTTTGGCGCTGCTAGGTCTAATTGTAGTAGCCGCGATCGCATTCAGTAATAGCAGTAAATAGCAAAAACAAACTTGTTAGCGGCAGCGTAATCTAAAACATAGCTTTGGGCAAGATACAATAATCCCAAGGATTGGCTCAAAACGAGTGTTAAACAAGATACGCGAGGAGAACGGTTAGGCATGGGTAAAGTAGTTGGTATAGACTTAGGTACAACTAACTCAGTAGTTGCTGTCATGGAAGGCGGCAAACCCGTAGTAATTGCCAATGCCGAAGGAATGCGAACGACTCCCTCGGTGGTAGGGTTTAGCAAAGATGGCGAACGCTTGGTAGGGCAGTTAGCCCGCCGTCAAACTATTTCTAATCCGCAAAACACCTTTTACGCAGTTAAACGATATATTGGGCGCAATTATGCCGAACTCAGCCCCGATTCAAAGCGGGTTGCTTATACTATCCGCCGCGATGAAATGGGTAATATCAAAATTCGTGCGCCACGATTAGAGAAGGATTTTGCCCCCGAAGAAATTAGCGCGATGGTGCTAAAAAAGTTGGTAGATGATGCCAGCCGCTATTTGGGCGATAAGGTAACTGAAGCAGTAATTACCGTACCAGCGTATTTTAATGATTCTCAACGCCAAGCAACACGAGATGCGGGAAGAATTGCCGGATTAGAAGTAAGAAGGATTCTCAACGAACCAACGGCGGCTTCACTAGCTTACGGACTAGATCGCCAAGAAAATCAAACGATTTTAGTTTTTGACTTGGGTGGCGGTACGTTTGACGTATCGATTTTGGATGTGGGGGATGGTGTATTTGAAGTCAAAGCTACCAGTGGAGATACGCAACTAGGCGGTAACGATTTCGACCAAAAAATCGTCGATTGGCTGGCAGAACTATTTTTAGACGCAGAGGAAATAGACTTAAGACGCGATCGCCAAGCCTTGCAACGGCTATCGGAAGCGGCGGAAAAAGCCAAAATTGAACTATCTAGCGTCAACATTACAGACATCAATCTCCCGTTTATTACAGCTACCGAAGACGGACCAAAACATCTGGAAACCCGCCTCAGCCGCAGCCAATTTGAGGAATTGTGCGAAGACTTGCTTGCTAGACTGCGAAAACCAGTCAAAAGGGCGCTAAATGATGCAAATCTCAGACCCGCCGATATTGATGAAGTTGTCCTTGTCGGCGGCGGTACGCGGATGCCGATGGTACAACAATTAGTACGGAGTTTAATCGGTAAAGAACCCAATCAAAATGTCAATCCTGATGAGGTTGTAGCGGTCGGCGCGGCTATTCAAGCCGGAATTTTGGCAGGAGAACTCAAAGATGTATTATTGCTGGATGTTACGCCGCTATCGGTGGGATTAGAAACAATTAGCGGTGTGATGAAAAAACTCATTCCCCGCAATACAACTATCCCCGTTAGGCGATCGGATATCTTTTCTACGGGAGAAAACAATCAAACTTTAGTAGAAATCCATGTCGTCCAAGGCGAACGGGAAATGGCAACCGATAACAAATCCTTGGGAAGATTTAAGCTAACAGGGATTCCTCCCGCACCGCGAGGAGTTCCCCAAATTCAGGTGGCGTTTGATATTGATGCTAACGGGATATTGCTAGTAACCGCTTTAGATCGTAATACCGGACGAGAGCAAAGTATTACAATTCAAGGTGCTTCTACTCTTAGCGAAGCTGAAGTTAATCGGATGGTACAAGAAGCGGAAAAATACGCCAATAGCGATCGCAAACGTAAAGAAAGAGTTGAAAAACGCACGCGCGCCGAAGCTTTGACTTTGGAAGCAGAAAGAGAACTCAAGCAAGTGGCATTGGATTTTGGGATGCAATTTGCCCGCAATCGCCGCCAGCGAATAGAAGTTTTAGTTAAGCAACTACGGGAATATCTCAACCAAGATAGCGATCGCGGTATCGATCAATCCTATGCCGACTTGAAAGATGCGATTTCTGACCTCAACCGCGAAGTGCGTCAGTATTACAGCGATGATGATGATGGTGGCAACTTATTTGATTCGATTCGCCGCGTATTTACTGACGATGATGACGATTACGATCCGCCACAGCGCCGAGATCGCCCTTATTATAGTAACGATGAGGGTTTTAACCGTCGGCGACAGCGCCCTAGTTATCAAGATAATTGGGACGACGATGACAATTGGCTATAGCTGCATAACACGATCTCAAACTAACCGCTTTTACAGAATATGCAGAACTTGCAGAATTTCAAAAATTACTACGATATTTTAGGAGTACCTAAAGATGTTGCTAATGAGGAAATCAAAAAGGTTTTCCGCCGATTAGCAAGGCAATATCACCCAGATTTGAATCCGGGAAATAAAGAAGCTGAGGAAAAATTTAAAGATATTGGGGAAGCTTACGAAATCCTGGGCGATCCGAGTAAGCGATCGCAATACGATCAATTTAGCCTGTATTGGCAGCAGCGAGGGCGCGGTAAAGCAGGTAAGGTAGGATTCAAGCGCGGTAATCGTGGTGGTGAAACAGAATTAGACGAGTTTGCTGATTTTGAAAGCTTTATCGACCAAGTGCTAGGGCGCAATAACAAAGCTAGTAGTAACGACGATCCTTTTCGTCCTGGTACAACAAAATACGCCACTACAGTTACTCCTCGTCTCAGTCGTCGTAATATTGAAGCTAGGCTAATTGTTCCTTTAGAAAAAGCCTACGAAGGTGGCGCGGAAAGAATTAGGTTAGAAGATGGGCGCAGCCTTGAAGTTAATATGCCTCCAGGGATGTTTACCGGGCAAACTATCCGCTTAAAAGAACAAGGAGTAGGGGGGGGCGACCTATTTTTAAAAATTACCGTTTCTCCCCATGATTACTTTCAAATTGAAGGTAATGATATCGCCGTTAAACTGCCTATTACTCCTAGCGAAGCTGTATTAGGTAATCCGGTAGAAGTGCCAACGTTAGACGGATTAGTACAAATGAATTTACCCGCCGGGGTGAGATCTGGTCAAAGATTGCGCCTGGCAAATAAAGGCTACATTGATAACCAAGGTAGGCGCGGCGACCAATTAGTAGAAATTCAGATTGTAATTCCTAAAACTATTAGTCCTCAAGAAAAGGAACTATACGAAAAACTCCGGCAAATTGAAACTTTCAATCCCCGCGCTGACTTGCTTGTGTAAACAGCTATGACAACTATAAACGCTAAAAATTTAACCTTAGCTGAAGTGCATCGCCTGCTGCAAATTGAAAAACTACCTAATGGTTCTTTTTCATCTCTATTATTTTTAGAACCGCTAACACCATTTGAACAGCAAGAGATTGTCCAAATTAGTAATGATTTTAACAGTTACTTAGTTGAAGGCAGAGTTTTAGAAGGGTTGGTAAAAGCTTTAACTACTTTTCCTTTACTGCGATTAGCTGGGTTTTACCACTTTCCGCTCAAGCTTAACTTAGAGCAAGATATTGCCAATATTGCAGTGGATGATGAAGATGCTCTGATTACTGGGCGGCTGGATATTGTGGCGATCGCACAGGCAACCAGCACTGATGCACAGTTTTTGGTTTTAGTTATAGAGTCTAAAAATAGTAGTATTGCACCATCAGCAGGCTTACCTCAACTACTTACTTACGCCTATAAAAGCTTAGAATCCCAGCAATCAATCTGGGGGTTAGTTACTAATGGCGAGCTTTATCAATTTGTATATATTCAACAGGGAAATCCACCAACTTATCAGCAAATGCCGATTGTTAGCCTGATGGATGTGGATACTTCAATGCAGTTACTCCAGGTTTTGAAAGCAATTTGTAAATTCCAAATCTCGACAAAAAGTAATGGATAATGCGATCGCACTCTTTGAAAAAAGCGATCGCTCTTTCTAACGCGCATCCCCAATTAAAATAAATGGCGACCAATACAAAGGATGCTTATCAATTAAGCTCAACTTCGCACTCCGCAATGCTTCTCCTTTGGTCATGCCTTTTTTAAGATTTTGGTAAAACGCAATCATCAATTCCTTGGTTTCCTTGTCTTTAGCTAACCAAAGACTTGCAATTACAGACCTTGCTCCTGCACGTTCAAACAAGTATGCAATCCCGGCAAATTCTTCACCGCTAGAGTTGGCTTGTACGGCGGTTTGACACGCACTAAGTACAACTAAATCGGTGTTTTTGAGTCCCAGTAATGCCGCATCGGCGATATTGAGATTGCGATCGCGAAACAAGATCGTATTTGCCTCTAACTTCAAGTCAGGACAACCTTCGGGACGAAAACAACCGTGAGTAGCTAGGTGCAAAATGGAAAACCGAGGAGCAAGGGTAGTGAAAGTATCGAGTTTAGCTTTAGCGCCTAAATATGCCTCACTTCCTGACAATAGTGGAGCGATACTTTTGACTTCATCTTCTGCCCCTTGCCGACTACGCCCATCATTAGGGAAGGGATTGCCTAGCCCTAACAATGTTGACTTTTGTTTGTTTTGTGGCAAAGAACGACCCGAAAGGCGAGTGAGATTGTTAACGGGGTATTTCTCAATCAGATATTTATTTGTTTTGCTATCAACCAGGGTTTCAAAAGGGATATAGCGTAATTTACCTGTAGCAATGATACTTACTTGTTTGGCTTTATTGGCTACAATTTGGGCTTCTACAGGGCAAATTAGGATGTCATAGAGCTTAGAGCTAGCGTGCGTGGTACTTACTTGTTGAACCTGCCATCTGTTAGCTCTTGACAATATTGAGTAACTAACTTATCAAAGGCTTTAGGATCGATTTTTTGTTGAGTGACAGTTAGTTTGTCTTTGGTGAGGACAAATAGTGCGATCGTATTTGGGACACTTCTGGCTCCAGTTAGGAAAACAGGTTGAATAACCACTGTCCCCGTAGGGATGTTAGCTCTTAATCGGGCAATATCTTGGGGTTTGGTTTCAAATAGATCAGCAACTTCTGGGAACTGGCGGGAGATAGTTTCTGCTTGTTGATTAACCTGTGCTTGTAAAGTATTGATTTGTGCTGATAACTGAGGAGAAAACTTTTGTTGCAACTGCTGACGCAATCTTTCTAATTGACTGTTAGATTAATTCCACTCCTCGATTGCTTGTTGTGCTTGGGGATTAGCGACTTTGGCATTGATTAAGCGGGAATAATCCGCAAGATCGGCGGTAGTGGTAAGGTTTACCCACTGATATGCACGTTCTGGCTTGTTTTGGGCAATTAGTAGGTCAATCAAGGCAATCCCACTACCTAGTTCCTGCTGCAAAAATGCTTGGCGATTTGAGCGCTCTAGCCCCCCACGCAGTTGTAAGGTAATTTCCACCAATTGTTCAAAATTCTTGATAGCTTCAGTTGGTTGGTTAGTATTTCGATAAGCTAAACCAATATTACCTAGTGTTTTGGCTTCCAAGGAGCGATCGCTAACTTCTCTAGCAATTGATAAAGATTGGTTGTAAAACTCCAAAGCCTTCTGTGGTTGCCTGATGCTGTTGTAGACGGAACCAATATTATTTAGTGTTACGGCTTCCCCAGAGCGATTGCGGACTTCTCTGCGAATTGGTAAAGCGGCATTGTAAAACTCCAACGCCTTCTGTAGTTGCCCAATGCTGTGGTAGTTAAGACCAATACCAAAAAGTGCAGTAGCTTCAGCTTGTTTATCTTGAAGTTGCCTAGCTAGTATTAAAGCTTGTTGGCATGTGGCGATCGCCTGTTGGGGTTTCCCTTGCCGTGTCTGTTGCGCTGCTTGCTGTTGCAGTTTTTTCAGTTCTTGCTGCCCTAAGTTTTGTGTCTGTGCTTGGATAGGTTGCAAAATCGGCGGCGCGATTGCGCTAAGAGCGATCGCAATTAAACTAATACTTACTGCTAATAAACCACTACAAAGCTTTTTTGCTCCTGACACCATAGTTTTCTCCCACTAAGTTGAATGTATCACCCAGCCCTGAAACACAACTTCAATTGTTTGAGCGCTATTTTCGGATAAAAAAGACAGGACTGCTAATATATTCTGGAAAAACTTATCTTGCGTTGGGCAATTTGTCTGGGAAGTGCGATCGCACGGTGGAAAATTTGGCAATTTTTATGCAAATAAGTTCATCAAAGCGATTCAAAGCGTGCTGTAAATCCTTCGAGATTTTGGCACTCATCTTGAAAAGCCTCCGCATCACCAACATCTTCAATTTTGTATTCCATCAAACGCTTGTCATCGGGCGTTTTTTTGGAGGACACACAAGTGCCTTGATACTTGTCTACTAGAGTAAGAAAGGTTGCACTCCATTGTTTCCAGGCATCCGTTGAACAGTCAATAGTTACAAGCCACATAATAATATTTAAGTTGAAACGATACTAGAACGATACTTAGCTAGTGATAAGTTCGGTAGTTTTGAAGACGTAACAGTTCATTATAGTGGCAGACGAAATTGCTAATAGATTCTATGTAGTTTTTGGTAGGGTCGTTGGCTTAAGTCCTTGCTAAGCAAGATAATTTTGACAAGCGAGGGCTGCTTGTTGCATTTAGAGATATTCAACACTTTTTCAAAATTTGCACAAGCAATTAACAATTCAAAGCTTCCTCATTATCTTGACAAGTTATGGGCTACTAACTTGCATTGTCGGTCATATCCTATACGACAACCTGCTGTTATCAATACCTGACTTGCAAAAGGCGATAAATGAGACAAAAAAAGGGCGATCGCTTTGCGGTTGGGGTAAAAACCTATAGCATCAAAAGAGTAGAACCAATCGGGAGAAAAATCCTTGCTAGACGAACAAGCCAAGAAAACCATGCTGCGGAAGATTCCTCACGGACTCTATATCTGTGGTGTTAAAGATGGAGAAGAAGTCAACGGCTTTACTGCAAGCTGGTTGATGCAAGCTTCATTTAAGCCGCCATTAATAGTCAATTGCGTAAAACAAGATTCCAAATCTCACGCCATGATTAAAAGTAGTGGTGTATTTGCCATTAGCTTCCTGGACGCAGATCAAAAAGATATAGCTCAAAAATTCTTTCAACCCCAGCGCCGAGTTGAAAATAAATTTGATGATGTCGAATTTTATCTTGGCGAAACTGGCTGCCCAATTATTTCCGATTCCCTAGGTTACGTCGAGTGTCAAGTTGTTGGGGCGGTAGAAAAAGGCGATCATACCGTTTATGTAGGCGAAGTAATCGCCGCAGGCATTCACCGCGAAGGCGAATCATTGAGACTAGAAACGACAGGCTGGCAATACGGCGGTTGATTAAGAGTTTTGAGTAGACCTCTTGCAAAAGGCTAAGAAAAAATTTTCTTTAGCTCGTCGCCGGAAGCCCCGCGCTCTATCGCCTCGATGAGCGACGGGATGGATAGGCGCAAAGCTCGCCGGGACGAAGGATTCGTCCGGCAGACTTTGCGGGCGGCGACGTATCTCCAATGATGTTTGGCTATTGCCAAACGGGAGAGGAGATGTATGTGGGATTGCTACAGGATACGTGTAAAAACCTGCAAGATAGACCTTAAAGCATTACCTAGACTAGCTTTGGAAATCAGATTCAGCCTTGTAAGCAGTCCCACAAAAAGGACAGAAACGATGCTTGAGAG
>NZ_JBYCCV010000062.1:0-24454 GCF_057473825.1 Aliterella sp. E5.1 | reverse complement strand
AACTACTTAACTCAATCCCCGTTGCCATAGTTAAATATGTAGCTAATCTCTCTGCCGTCCATCGACCAAATTCATAACCTAAATCTAATGGTGATTGCTCGACAGTTTTTAATAGTAGTTCAATATACTCAGGAGTAGCTTTTCGGTAATGCTCATAATCTCGTTTGTTATGTAAGCTTTCCAAATTGTCTGGGTCTCCATGCATACACCAATATGCCACTGTTCTAGGCGAACAACCCAAAAATTTAGAAATTTCTTTTTGTGTTCTGCCATCGTTTTGAAGCAGAATAATTAAAATTCTTTCCCTGACGTGCGCTAGTTCATTCTCTTTAAGAGCCTGCTGTAGCCCAGTAACTTGTAACGGCGTTAAAAAGTTTTTAGCTGGTGGTGGCATAGTTGCTTTCAAGTAGTTCTGTTCTTTATTATGCAACCTAAACGCCGATTAGCTTAGTAACTGGTTGCTGATTATTCGGTGAAAACTTGCTGATACTTAGACTATCTAGCTGGCGAAATCCCCAATAACCAACGCCTAACATAACTAGGATTAATGAAAATGGAATACTCCCACATCCACACCCATTGTTTTCTTTTTTAGTCGGCATAGTAAAGGTAGTGACTGCTTAACAAACAATGAGTGTTATATCAATTTACTTCACTATGCGATCGCCACTGCCCCGGTTTGATGAAAAGCTATACTTTGAGTACATAGCTTTATTGGCATCAAAAAGAAGAACCTGGAATCACGCTATGAGCAAAACGAGATGTAAAAGCCAGCAACGTCAATTATTTAGGAACTTGGCTAAGTATACATTTGTTAAATTGACTGGATTAACGCTTGCTGTAACTATGACTGCAACAGTTACAAGTTTAGTTCAGCAGTCTAAAGCGATCGCCGCAGATTTACCTATTGTTAAGTCAGCAGCACTGGGAGCAAGCTTGAATGTGCCTTGGTCACAACCAGTTAAAGTTATAGACCCTTTTGAAGGAGATTATTTAGCAGTATTTGACAGGAACTATTTTGATCGGCAATTGCTGAACGACCACACGAGAACTGAAGTTGTCAGCCTTTGGAGTCGTAAATCTATTCGCTTTCTTTTAGCAGATCGCGATCGCAATTGTTTTTTAGGGCATAGTATCTATACCACTTCGTTATCCTCAGTATGTGACAGCAATAATACAACAGAAGCGATCGAACTATTCATTAAAGTTAGCGAACAAGTTTTTCGATTAAAGGGACAAAACAGTATTTTTGTTGTCAGCGATGAGTTAGCAAAAGCTTTACATAATTCACCCGTTGGCAATATAGACATTAGACTGGTGACTAGAAGTGGAGAGACTGTGGACAGTGAAATCGGTAAAGGAACTGTAAAAGCTTGGAAGGCTATTTACTAGCTGATGCTTCTCCTCTCAGAAAAAAGCCGCTAGCGGAGCCGTTTTATGAAGCCAAACTACAAATTGATAGCCGGGATTTTTTCGCTCTCGCCTAGATTTTTTTGAGCTATTAACTTTAGATGAAAAACTTTTGGTTTAATCTCTAGGCGGAAGGCAATAATTTCAATTTCTGGGCATTACTAAATGCGTGTATAGATCGCTACGTCTTTTGCTTAAAGCCTTGTCTAAACAACCACTGCATGAAACTAGGCACTAAACCGTAAGCTGCTTTAGATACACTGGCAGAACCAACTAAAATTTCAGTACGCTGATTTTTTACGGCATCCCATACAGCCTTAGCCACATCTTCTGGCTTTTCTACCACAGGGACGCTTAAAACTTGTTCGAGTTGCTTTCGCCGCGCCTCGGCATCTTCTTCATCTTTACCGCGAAAAATTGCTCGTTCCATCAAGCTGCTTTTAATTACACTCGGATAAATACCGCAGACATGAATCCCTTTAGGTTTCAATTCTGAGTGCATGGATTCAGTTAAACCCGCAACCGCAAATTTGCTAGTAGAGTAAGGAACTAAATAAGCAATAGGCACTTTACCAGCTATAGAAACTAAATTTACTATTGTGCCACTACCTTTAGCAAGCATCGAAGGCAGTAAGGCGTGAATTGTATGAATATATCCCCACAAATTTGTATCTATGGTTTGATGCCAATCGTCTAAAGAAAAATCTTCTACAGTTCCCGAACTATAAATACCTGCATTGTTAACTAGCACGTCAATACTGCCATATTCTGCCAATGCTTTATTGACTAAGTTAGCTACTTGTTGGGGATCTCTAACATCGCAGGGAATACTCAGAACTTTGGAACCTAAAACTTGTAATTCTTGCGCTGTGGCTGTCAAAGGTTCTACTCGCCGAGATGCTAGAACAAGATTGTAACCGTTTTGAGCAAATAAAAGCGCTGTTGCTTTACCGATACCTTGGGATGCGCCAGTAATTAAAACTGTAGGAGCCATACTTATACAAATATTGGTTTTAATAATATCTATTAGTTATTTGTAGGGTCTTTGCAACCTCTCTCCCTTGGTAGAAATATTCAAGCTATATATTGATTAAAATTCATATTTTTTTATAGCAACGGACACAATTGTTTTTTATTTAAGTCTGGATAACTTTAAAATTCAAGCTTAAATGATTTATTGCAAATTGTGTACCTTGGGTATATACTAATACCGTGCAATAGAAATAATACAGGTTCACAGCTAATTAATTACTAAATGAAGCCAGCCTAAAACTACTGTATATCAAGGTCATACTAGAGAAGTATACATAGTTAGTTTGAGAAATAAAGAGCGATTGTACCCAAGGGCAGACAATTAGCTATGGTTGTCAAGATAAGATAATAAAATGATAAAATTTATCCTGCAATCAAGTAAAATACGCGAATGGTAAGTAGTAAAAATTCGTATAGTGGACTTTTCGTGGCGTTTGCCATTATTGGTATATGGGCATCAAGCTGGTGTTTATTAATGTCCGTTGATATCTCGGAAGTTAATAATTTATTGCTTCTACCACTAATAGCCTTACAAACGTTCCTTTATACAGGTTTATTTATTACTGCTCATGATGCCATGCACGGAGCCGTATTTCCTAGCAATTTAAAAATAAATAACTTTGTCGGTGCTTTATCTGTAGGTTTATACGCACTTTTTTCCTACGAAAAACTGCAAAAAAAACATTGGCTCCATCATCACAATCCTGCCAGTGAATTAGATCCAGATTTTCATAATAGTAAGCATAAAAAATTTTTTGCTTGGTACTTTTATTTTATGCTGCGTTATTGGAGTTGGACACGATTACTGTCATTGATGGCTTTATACAATGTCATTCTTTTTACATTACATATTCCAGAAAAAAACTTAACTTTATTTTGGGTTATTCCTTCAATTTTAAGCTCAGTACAACTATTTTATTTTGGTACTTTTACACCCCATAAAGAGCCAGACGAGGGATATAAAAACGTTCATTGCGCCCAGACTAATCCTTTACCAACTTGGCTATCTTTCATTACTTGTTATCATTTTGGCTACCATTACGAACACCACGAACATCCTAATGTTCCTTGGTGGGGATTGCCCAAAGTTTACCAACAAAATGTAGTTCAAAGTTCCCAAGTTTCTTAAAAATCTGTGGTAAAAGTTGCTTTAACAATTGCAGGTTCTGATAGTGGCGGCGGTGCAGGGATTCAAGCAGATTTACGCACCTTTGCCTTTCACTGCGTTCACGGTACTAGCGCCCTGACGTGCGTTACAGCGCAAAATACTTTGGGAGTGACGCGCGTAGATGCGTTGCCCGTAGAATCGGTGGTAGCGCAGATACAAGCAGTAGTAGAAGATATCGGCGTACAGGCGGCGAAAACTGGAATGCTGCTAAATAGAGAAATTATTGCTGCTGTAGCCCAGCAAGTAGAAAGCTTGAAAATTGATAAATTAGTCGTAGATCCGGTAATGGTGTCGCGGACTGGGGCGCAGTTAATTGATGATAGCGCGAAGTCAACTATGCGCGACAAACTAATTCCTCAAGCATTGCTTGTTACTCCCAACTGCTACGAAGCACAAATATTAACAGGCTTAGAGATTCATACTCTAGCAGATATGCAAGCTGCCGCCCGCAGTATCTACAAGCAAGGGGCGAAGGCGGTATTAGTCAAAGGCGGGGGCATGAAAGGTGACTTGCGCGGCGTTGATGTGTGGTTTGATGGGCAACAAATGGAGACTTTGACTACAACCCTAGTAGAAACCAATAATACTCATGGTACAGGGTGTACGTTGGCAGCCGCGATCGCTGCTAATTTGGCTTTATCTCAAGATTTGTTTTCGGCTGTAGAAAGAGCAAAAACCTATGTTACTAATGCTCTACAGCACTCTTTAAGTATAGGTAAAGGACAAGGACCTGTAGGACACTTTTTTGCGCTTTGTAGTGAAAATGCAGGGTAAAGTTTAAAACTTTATACGTTTTTAGAAAAATAACGTTCAAATTGTTGAGATTTCCAGTAAGGTTGGGCATAGTCTTAAAGACTAGCTGTAGCTAATCTATGAAAATAGCTACAACGTGCGTACCAACCTTTAAGCAAATTTGCCCATGCGATCGCGCCCTACTCCAGATCGGAACTTACCAAACCCTACTGTCGCCTCTGCGCCCTCTGTACCAGTCTCGGTGTACAGAGAATTAGCCACCGAGTTACAAGCTGCTAAAGCGTTGTCTGAGTCTTTAAATGCTCAAAACCAGCAATTAGTTAGACAAAATCAACAACTGCAACAACAATTGGATAAAGCTATAGACTCAGTTTTGTACTGGCGAGCAAATCATGCTCAAAAAGCTGCTAATCGTTCTCTCCCTAACGCCCCAGAAGTATTACCCTTTTCTCCCCAACGTGCATCGCCATCGCCAGAAATTACCGAACTTGAACAAGGGCGCTATCGCCGCCAAGCGCCAGAACGAGTTTCTGAAATTAGCAGCTGGTCGCTGGCGATCGCTATTGTATTAATTATGGTTACAGCTTTTGGTGCGGGCTATTTTATGATGCGCCCTTTGATACGTAGTCGATAACTTTGAGCAGAATTGTATTAGTTGTTACGCATTACTTGTACGGTTGAATGATATTCAATGTCTTTGGATATTAAATACGTTAGGACTAGCGCGTTTAATCTATCACCATTTGGGTAGGGAAATATTTTAGTATTGTACCGATTGAAATACTTGGTAAACTCTCTAATAAAGTGCTACACGCAGTAAGGAGTGAAGAAATTGAAAAAGGTTGAAGCCATTATCCGACCATTCAAACTAGATGAAGTAAAAATTGCTCTAGTAAACGCTGGGATTGTTGGAATGACAGTTTCAGAAGTCCGAGGCTTTGGACGACAAAAAGGACAAACTGAGCGCTATCGCGGTTCGGAATATACTGTTGAGTTTTTGCAAAAACTCAAAGTAGAAATTGTCGTTGAAGATAGTCAAGTAGATATGGTGGTCGATAAAGTAATTGCAGCCGCAAGAACTGGAGAAATCGGCGATGGCAAAATCTTTATATCAACTGTAGAGCAAGTAATTCGCATTCGTACAGGGGAAAAGAATTTAGAAGCTGTGTAATGAAATTAGCGGGCGCAATGCCTTGCGCCCCTATAACCCTTGCAATTTGGGAAGTAATGCCTCAAATGCTTGCCCGCGATGGCTAACTTTGTGCTTTAATTCTTTTGGCATTTGGGCAAAAGTCTTTTGGTAAGCTGGAACGTAAAAAACTGGATCGTAGCCAAAACCACCCGTACCGCGAGGATGGTAAAGAATCTCACCCTGGCAAATCCCCAATTCTTGCAGTGCGATTTCCCCGTTTGGATCAGAAATTGCAACGGCGCAGACAAACTGCGCTTGCCTATTTGCAGTATCTCCTAACTCTGTTAATAGGCGCGAAATCCGGTCAGAGTCATCTTTGCCATAACGAGCCGAATAGATGCCCGGAGCGCCATTTAAAGCCGCAACTTCCAAGCCAGAGTCATCGGCGATCGCATAGTTTCCGGTAGCTTGAGCAATTTGGGAGGCTTTGAGACAAGCATTCGCTGCAAAAGTTGCACCCGTCTCCTCAATTTCTAACTCCTTGGGCTTTAGTTCCAATTCCCAGTCTAAACCTGTCAAATAAGCTTGCATTTCTTGCAACTTACCAGGATTTCCGGTAGCGACTACAAGTATTTTTCCCATACATTTATTTTTCCTTGTATTCCTATTCTGCCCACGCTTTTGCCCAAGCGAGAGTTTGATGCACTTGCCCAATAGTTGGGGCTTCGCAATACAAACGCAAGACGGGTTCTGTACCGCTAAACCGAATCATTAGCCAACTGTCATCAGCCAAACGAAATTTGTAGCCGTCGATGCTAAGACAATCAACTACCGCAATGCCTGCAATTTCTTGTAAAGGCTGGGTTTGCAACTGGTTTAATAGCCGACTGCGCACGTCCATACTCGCCAAAGGTAGGTCAATGCGATCGTAAACCGAATGGAAGTTTGTTCTAGCTTGCAAGCCCTTATAGAGTTCGCTCAAGTCCATTTGCGCAACAGAAATCGCTTCTAGCAAATACAACGCCGATAATAAGCCGTCGCGTTCGGGAATGTAATCGGCGTAGCCAATTCCTCCCGATTCTTCACCGCCTAGCAACACGTTACTTACTAGCATTCGATTGGCGATATATTTGTAACCCACAGGGGTTTCATACACGGGCAAATGGTACATTTCGGCAACGCGCGAAATTAAGTCCGAACCGCTTACTGTCCTGACAATTTCCCCTGTTAAACCGCGTTTGGCAGCTAAGTGTTGAATCAAAATTGGAATTAAAACTTGGGAAGAGAGAAAATTTCCTTGCCCATCAACTGCCGCAATGCGATCGCCATCGCCATCAAATACAAAGCCGACAGCTATACTACCCGCAGCTTTAGTACGATTGTGAGTCCGCATCGTGCGAAATAACTTAGATAGGTAACGGGGTAATGGTTCCGGCGCACCACCACCAAACAACGGATCGCGCTTACTATTTATTTCTTGTACGGGTACTCCCAATATTTGCGCCATCCCTCCGGCAGCAGCACCGTGCATCACATCAACAAATACCGTTAATTTGCCCGAAGTAATGCGGCTTCTAATTTGATTTATATCTACTTTTTGCGCCAAAGCTCGGCAATAATTACCCCAAGGCTCGAAGGTTTGCAGCGTACCAGCCTTAGCCGGGGGAGATGATTCGGTAGATAATAATTCTTCAATTTGTCTAGTAACTTCTTCTGGTACAGAACCCCCAAAAGCGCCTTTAACTTTTAAGCCCAAGTAGCTACCAGGATTGTGACTTGCGGTGATAACTAACGCACCTATTGCGTTGTAGTGCTTGACTGCCCAACTAAAAGCCGGAGTTGAGGCGTAGCCACCAGCTAAGAGTACGTCAAAACCTGCGGCGACCACTGCATCGGCGGTTTTTTGGGCAAAAGTTTCTGCCATAAAACGGCGATCGTAGCCGACAATAATGATATTGTTGCCTGCGGTAGAGCCGTAAGTCTGTGCCAATACTTTGGCAGCAATCGGCGCGACTAAAGTTAGGCGATCGAAGGTAAAATCATCGGCAATTATTCCTCGCCAGCCATCTGTACCAAATTTGATTTCCTGAGTAGATACTGGCATCGATTTTCCCCTACATTTCTCAGGCAGGATTTTAACATTTTTGCAGCTACTAGCGCGGGTTCAATTACAATTGCGATTGGAAAAATAACACCACGCGCCCCAATCCTCTTTTCCAAAGTTCTCGCTTGCGCCAAGCATTGCTATTTATTTGCTTGCACCGAGAAAACCCTGTAAATTCTTTTTTTAGCCGCGTGAATGCTGGTTAAAAATAAAGCTTTTACTGAGGAAGAACGATAGGAAGGATCGTCACCCGCCGTTACCATAATTGCCGGATCGTTTGTCGGTTGGGGATTAAATGCTTTTATATTTAGATCCGCCGTGCCATGAACGTAAGTCCAATGCTGCATGAACATACCTTGCAAAGCCGCTACAATTTCTCCGCTAAAGCTCATTTCAAAATCGTACCAAGGGCCAGTATCTTTAATATTGTCTAGTCCATCCCAAAAATCTGAAATTCCAGCGCCGCCGATTAGGGCTTTTTTGTTGTCAATTACTAACAACTTCCAATGAGTCCGAGCAGAATAATCGATTGGTGCTTTCCAATTAAATTTATTGAAAAAGCGAATATCTACCCCACAAGCTTTTAATCTTTTCCAGTAACGCTTTGATAGCTTTTTTGAGCCGTGATGGTCGATAATCATTAGCACCTCAACCCCAGCATTTGCGCGATCGCATATCGCATCGGCAAAGTCCTGCGCCCGTTGCCCTAGAGTCATGAAAAATGTTTCAAAATGAATGCTGTGTTTTGCTTCCTTAATTGCGGCAATTCTGGCTGCATAAATGTTATCAGCTTCAACCCAATGCTCGGTGCAGCGACCAGTCGTAAACACAGAGTTTGATAAAGTTGCCAAAGCCAAGGGAAAGCGAGAATCGTCGGGACTTGGAACATTGAGTAACTTATATTCAATGTTTGATAAAGTTGCCAAAGCCAAGGGAAAGCGAGAATCGTCGGGACTTGGAACATTGAGTAACTTATATTCAATGCGATCGCGAAAGTACAAGACAAACACTATTACAGCAATAGCGGCGAGGATAACCCCGCCGCTCCACCACAGCACCATTGAAATATTGAACATAGCTACACCTCTATCTTTTAGAATAGAGGCTTTCGGTAGCTTTTAGTTAGAGTGCTTTACTGATAAATGCTATGCGATCGTCAGCACTTAAAGCCTGGAGAGATTGCAAAAATTCAGTTACTTCTGATGAGGGCTGAATGCTGCTAATACTACTTCCTAATTTTTGACCCATTTGATACCAAAAAGCAAGTTTATCGTCTTTACCCAACGAACTATATTCGTCTATGGGTATGGTTTCGTTGCTTCCAGTTACAAGTTCAGCTAGTGCTTTACTAGGATTTGGATCTAATGCAACTTCATCGCCATCTTGCCTTTGAGCATCTAGCATATCGCGCAAGGCTTGGGTTTGCAATTCGGGCGATAGCTGTCCGACTTTACTTACTAACCCACTTACTTTTGCTGAATCATTAACTGCATTTGCAGGTAGTTGTCCAGCAATATGCTGGTACATTAGTGCCAAGGCTGCTAGACGATCTTCTATTTTCAAACTACGGAATGCTACTACAGATTGCTTAACTGTGTCGGATTGTGCAGAGGTCATAATCAATACTTGGAAATTAACAACATTTGTGGATGTATTAAGCTAAAAAAGCTGTTTTAGCCCAAAAAACTAGGAGATCGAAATCAGCTTTAGTTAGACATCTGAACCAGCTTTTGCTTCCGCACCCATAGGTCCTACATAATCGCGGAATAAAGTGATTTGTTGCTGAAATTCCATGCCTTTGATCTTGTTAAATAATTCGTCAGCTTGAGAAGAAATTTTGTAGTCAGAGGGCATTGGAATAATTTCGCCGCTATCCATTCCTTGCGATAAGCGATACCACAATAGTAGCTTGGTAGTTTCGCTCATCGAGCCATACATCCGGGTATATTCATTATCTGCGTTATTGATTAAGTCCCGTTGAAATTGTAATTGCTCCTCGTGAGACTTTTCTTTAATTTGATTAAACAAGCCTTCAGCAATATCTGTCCCTACGGTACTTGCACCAGGCGCAGCTGGAGTAATTGAATCACCCATTTCTTTATAAATAAAGTAGAACAAAGCTAGTTGATCGTCTACTTCCAAGCTTTGAAAAGATTTTACAGCTTGACTAATATCTGGATCGTTAGTTTGAGTAAATGTCATAGCAACCTCTGCTTAATTAGTTAACAACAGTAATTTTCCTTGAAAAATTACGGGGTTAAATTTAATACCTAAAAACTGTCCAAAATGACAACTTTCTCTGAAGATTAACAAAGGCAGAAATGACAATTAAACCTACTATAGATAGAGGTATAGAACCTAACTATAGATAGAGGCAGCTATAACTTGACTGATTGCAACTACAATAAACGCCTTTGAGCATTTCTGATCGTCAAATATACCTTATCCAACTGTCACAAATACCCAGAAATGTCCCTATAAAAATATCAATTTTTAGATTAGAACTTGCGCGATCGCTCATTTTTTTAAAGTATTTAGTCCAACAAGCTACCTTGGTTACAATCTAAAAACTTCTAATTTCTTTACGAACACTGGACGATCACATTACTCCTAGCGCATATTGTATGCGTCCCCCTAAAGAGGTAGATTGCTTTCGTGAAAACTGAGATTCGCTATAAACCAGCTTTTGCCACAATATTTCTCACTCTCAACCCTGGTGAAACTATTACTGCGGAAGCGGGAGCTATGACTAGCATGGATTCGCAATTATCAATGCGAACCGAGTTTTCGGGTGGGCTTATATCTGGACTGATGAAAAAGTTTTTTGGTGGTGAGTCTTTGTTTGTGAATGTTTTTACCAATCAAACTAAAGATCCACTGAAATTAACTTTAACTCAATCTACGATTGGCGATATCGACAGAATCGATCTAAATAATAGTGAAATTTGCTTTCAACCAGGGGCTTATATTGCTCATACTCCGGGGATAAATATGGGAGTACAATGGGCAGGATTTGCTAGTTTCTTTGCCGGAGAAGGGCTTTTTAAACTGCGACTAAGTGGTAAAGGGAGAATCTTTTTTGGTGCTTATGGTGGGATTACCAAAAAACGGATTAGTAACGAGTTTATAGTCGATAGCGGTCATTTAGTTGCCTACGAACCACAAATTAAAATGAGCATTAAGCTGGCTGGGAGCTTAGTTGGTTCGGTCACATCAGGCGAAGGAATAGTAAATAAGCTGTCTGGAGAAGGGGAAATATATTTACAATCTCGTAGCGTTGACGGGTTAGTTAGATATTTGCGCCCTAAACTTCGCTGGTAGAAATATTTATTAGCTGTGAAATTGAATTATTACTAACCAAGTTAGTAAATAAAATTTTGCTGGATTTAACTGAGGATTTAAGACAATGAATGTAGAAATTGTACATCAACCAGATAGCGCGATCGCACGTGTAACCCTCGACTCTGGTGAAGAATTAGTGGCTGAAGCCGGGTGCATGATTGCGATGAGCGGCTATATCAATGCTAGTACCACTTTGCGGCAAGGTAAAGGGGGCGGAATTTTAGGCGGACTCAAGCGTTTAGTTGCGGGAGAATCGTTGTTTTTAAGTGTATTTCGTTCGCCAAAGTCTGGTGGCGAGGTATTTCTTGCACCCAAATTTATGGGCGATATTTTGCTCTACCAAGTAACAGGAGCGGGGTTAGTTGTGCAATCAACTTCGTACCTAGCAAGTGAAACCAATGTTGATATCGATCTAGGTTTTCAGGGCTTTAAATCGGTATTTTCTGGTGAATCACTTTTTTGGCTAAATATTACAGGCAACGGTTCCGTTATTCTTAGCTCTTTTGGGGCAATTTACGAAATATATGTAGATGGCGAATATATTGTTGATACCGGACATATTGTTGCTTTTGAAAAAGAATTAACTTTTGAAATTACAAAAGCTGGCTCTAGTTGGCTGGGTGCTTTTTTAGGTGGAGAAGGCTTAGTTTGTAGATTTAAAGGACAAGGAAAAATCTATTGTCAAAGTCACAATGCCGGAGCCTTTGGTCGGGAAGTTGGCTCTAAATTACCATCTAGATAAAACAAAGTTATTTAATATTAGGAGTGCAATAAAAAATGCCAGTTAAAAATAATGAAATTGCTTACGAAATTACTCATGCTCCCGCTTATGCTTCTTTGCGTTTGAGCTTGCAAGCAAATCAAACCGTATTTGTAGAAGCGGGGGGAATGGCAGCAATGGACTCTTGGATAAACATGAAGTCTAAGGTACAAGGCGGATTGAGGAAGGGGTTGGGGCGAATGTTGGGAGGTGAATCGTTGTTTTTAAGCGAATTTACTGCCCAAGGCAAGCCAGGAGACTTATATATTTCGCCAGGAGTACCGGGAGATATTCAGCATTACTATATCAATGGTACGGGGTTGATGATTCAATCTTCTGGGTTTGTTGCTTCTAGCACTACCGTAGGAATTGATAGTAAGTTTCAGGGCTTTAAAGGTTTTTTTAGTGGGGAATCTTTGTTTTTGATTAAAACTACTGGACAAGGTGATATTTGGTTTAGCTCTTATGGCGCAATTGTCGAAATTCCGGTTGCTGGCGATTATGTAGTCGATACAGGCTACATTGTGGCATTTGAAGATACTTTAAACTACAGCGTTGAGATGCTAGGTGGCTTATCGTTTAAAGGATTGAGGACGGGAATATTAGGCGGTGAAGGGCTAGTTTGTCGTTTTAGTGGCAATGGGCGTTTATGGGTGCAATCGCGCAAGCTGTCAACTTTGATTAATTTCCTCAATCCTTTCCGCCCGACTAAAGATTAGAAAATTATATTTAGCTACTTTAACTACTAAAACTCCTAATGTCTTCAGCAAATTACAGCAGTCGCAATCAGCCCCCTACCAATCGGCAATTATTAATCCTTTTAGGCATTTTTGCTGGATTCACGATCGCGATTATTTGGCTAATTGGCTGGATTGCAAGTAGCATCGTCTGGCTAATTCCCCCCAGCGTCGAACAACAATTGGGATCTGTAATCGTCCCCGTCTACCAAAGCCAAGCAAAGCCCTCGCCCGCCCAAAACACCCTCAACACGCTATTAGACCGATTAGAAGCTCAGTTGCCCCCGCAGCAGCGCCAAAATAGAGATTATCAGGTGCTGTATATTCCCGAAGATACCGTTAATGCTTTGGCGATACCAGGCGATCGCATTATTATCTATGCTGGTTTGGTAAAACAAGCTCAGTCCGAAAACGAGCTAATGATGGTATTGGGTCATGAATTGGGACATTTTGCCAATAGAGATCATTTACGCAGTTTGGGCAGGGCCGTAGTTGTGCAAATTGCGATCGCTTATTTTGTGGGCGATGTCGGTTGGATTCAATCCACCGCCGCTTCTGGAATTGCAGCTTTAAGCAACGCTCAATACTCTCAATCTCAAGAAAGTCAAGCTGATGAAGTTGGTTTAACTTTATTACAGCAAACTTACGGTCATGTAGCTGGAGCCACAGATTTTTTTGCCAGGATGAGTCAAAAACAAGGATTAGATATAGATTTTTTAGCTACCCATCCCGCACCAGGTAGGCGAGTTAAAGAATTGCAGCAGTTAATAAAACAGCGCAACTATCAAGTAGAGCAAAAGCTACCTTTACCGCCTACCTTGTTTTAGACAATTTTAGTCCAAATTCCGCTCTGCTGACAGATAATATTGAACGCGGAAAGGGTTTATTTTTATTTTGTAGTTCTTCAAGCATTTAATTAACACTCCTAATTTGATGTTTCTTCTAGCAGATATGCTGGGAGCAACTTTTTAGCAACGGTGCAATTTCTCCCTTGCTTTTTAGCTTCGTAAAGTCCTTTATCTGCCACCGCAAACAAAACTTCCGGGGAGTATTCTGGCGTAGGTGTTGTACTAGCAATTCCTACGCTTAAGGTGACATACTCGCTAACTGTAGATTCGCTATGAACAATTTTTGCTTGTCGGACTTCCTCGGCGATATTTCGAGCTACGAAAGTCGCTCCTAATTCGTCAGTCTGCGGCAAAATTATGGCAAATTCCTCACCACCGTACCTTGCTACTAAGTCGACGGGACGTTTGACGGCGCGACTGATTGCCTTGGCAACTAGGCGCAGACATTCGTCTCCTGCTTGATGACCGTAAGTATCGTTATATAGTTTGAAGTAATCGATATCGCAGACAATCAATGCTAAGCTGGCATTTTCTCGCCCTAGTCTTTGCCATTCTAAACTTAGATACTCATCAAACTGGCGGCGGTTGGCAACTTGCGTTAAGCCATCGGTAACAGCAAGGCGTTGCAACTCTTGATTTGCTTTTTGAATCGTTGCTTCGGCTTGTTTGCGTTCGGTAATATCGCGAAATGTTACTGCAAAGCCCTCTCCTAACTTGACGGCGACAATATGAAACCAAGCTTTGAGGCTACCATCGTCATAATAAAGTTCTTGTTCTTCAGGCAAAGTAGTTTCCACTACTCGCACATAAGAATCAAATAAGCCTGTATGGCGATTCGTGGGCATTTCTACAAGTAAAAATTTACCAATTAATTCGTTAGCAGTACGTTTAAATATTTGTTCGGCAGTAGGATTTACTAAAAGCCATTCAAAGTCTGTAATGCTTCCCCGCGCGTCTCTAACAGACTTAAATGCCATAATTCCATCAATGGAACTATTTAATACGCTAGAAAGTAGCGATTGAGAATGTTGCAATTTTTGAGTTCGGTCAATTACTTTTAATTCTAAAGTCCGCGCGTAGTTCTCTTGTACTTCATACAATTTAGCATTTTCTATAGAAATTGCAGCTTGAGAACAAATTATTTGCAAAACCAATAATCTTTCGGAAGTGAACGCGCCCTTGGTTAAATTATTTTCTAAATAAAGAATGCCTCTAAGTTGATTTTGTGACTGGATAGGAACGCATAAAATAGATTGAGGCTGATACTTGACAATATAAGGATCTTTCGTAAATAAGCCTACAGACGCAGCATTGTCTATTACTAAGCTTTCCAAGGTTCTAGCAACGTAATTAATTATAGATTGTGGTAAAGCGTCACTACTTGCAACTGGTAAAGACTGCTGGACTTTCACGGTTTCTGAATTAATAGATGATGCTTCTATCAGCAATTCGCCATCAGTTTCTAATATAAGTATTCCCGATTGCGCCCCCGCATTTTCTATCGCAATTTTAATCAGTTTAATTAATAACCGCTCGAAATCTATTTCACTACTGATTGCTTGGGAAGCTTTATTTACTGTTGCCAAATCTAGAGACTCTGAACTTGCTCTCCTAAAAGTATTTAAGTCAAATTTGTTGATAGATGTATTTTGAGCAGCTACCTCAATCGCGCTCCCGATCAATTCTGGATATTTCTGCTGCAAGTCTGTTACTTTTGCTCTAGCACCCCATCTGGTATAGCAGTAGATAGCTTCGCGTAGATAAGCTTTGGCGATTGCATCTCTTTGTAGTTTTAGATAAAACTTTGCTGTTAGCTCCTGTGCTAAAGCTTCTTCGTTGATATATTTATTTATTTTTGCGTGTTCTACAGCCCGATCGTAATATTCTATTGCTAAATCTTTTTTCCCTTTGACGCGATAAATTTCAGCTTCTACTAAGTAAAATTTGTGCAGATAGTTTTTAGGTGAGTGATGCGCCCAGTTTTGCAGCTTTTTTTGATTAAGCATTACTTGTTTTAGCATTCGCTTTTGAGCTAATTTTCCTAAGCGATCGCCTATAGCTAACTTTGCTAAAGAATCATAGAAATAAAATAATGTTTCAAATAAAGATCCGGTTACTCCATTTATATATTCCGCAGCCAGAGCGGCATTTTGCACAGCTAGGGCGTACTCTCCAAATAAATAGCAAAGAATTAGTTTGTGAAAATAAAAATAAAAAATAATTGTCCGTTCGTTTTCTTTTTGATGCAGTGGCAACATTATTTCTTCGTTGTAAACATCGCCGCTCAACTTGCAAGGATTTTCCGTTCCACCTAATAAATTAATTATTACTTGCCGATAAAGTTTATTTTGGTGAAGGGATATTTGACCTATTTTAGCCAAAACTTGGTTGTATTCAGCCATTTCTTGCTCTAGCTTTACCAATTCTTCACCACAAAAATAAGCAAAGAAACAATAAGTATTTATTGCATAGCCGCTATATTCTAAGTCTCCTGCTGCCAAAGCTCTATGATAAAAATCTTGAGCAATCTTTAGAGTTTGATTGAGATGGTTTTGCCAATGATTGAGATAGGCATAAACCATAAACTTTGTTTTAAGTGCAAGTTCTAAAGCATCTAATCTATCTAGCAAGGTTAGGCTAACTTGACCTATTTCATAAGCGCCTTTGATATTTTTTAATACGTTAATTAAAATTAGCGAGTAATCAAAATAAGCAGAGGGAGAAGTTAAGTCATTTCCGTATTTTAGTGATAAATTTATCCTAATCGCGATCGTAAAAAAGAATAATTGTGGATTAGTTACATAAGCTGCTGTTTTAACAGCAGTCATAATTTTCATAGCTGCTATTTTATTAGCATCAGTCATCTTTGGTAAGGCAACCAGTTCTTGATTTTTCTTGAAAGCCAAAGCTATTCGTGTTTTTGCCAACACCAACATTAGTTGCAATTTGCTAGGATGTTCAGGCAAGCTTATTCCTAATAAGTTTAATGCTTCTAAGCTTATTAGAATTGCAGTTCTAAACTCATTTTGAGTTATGGCAGATTGGATTTCGATTTCGTATATTTCTACTTTATCTTTGAGCGATCTCGCTTGCTGCATGCCTATAGCAGCCAAGGCTTTTGTCTGCTCAAAATCTGCGCACAAATAAGCTATTTCTGCGGCTTCCAAATATAAAGACAGTGTGAGATCGTAATAATATTCCCAGCTATTATTTGGCAACAAATTCAGACCAGTTTTTAAGTACTCGTAGGCTGGCTGATGAGCGGCGGAAGCTTTAGCTTTTTTTGCGGCTCCCAAGTTTAAGTTAGCTAAATCTATTTGCTGAGATTGTAAACTTATGAGTTTGCTTCCTAAGTTTAGTTGATTGACAATATCAAATATTTTTTGTTCTAATTCTTTAACTGAAGTATGCTGTAATAAAAGTTCTCCTACTTGCAAGTGTACTCTTGGTTTATCTTGCTCAGATATTAATGAATAAGCAGCTTGTTGAATTTTATCATGAGCAAATTTGTATTCGCACTCAACTTCTGAGCGTTCTAGCAAATCTAAGTCCACTATTTTCCAAACAGTATCATCTAAAGGAAAAATCAGACCAACGGCAATTGCTTTTTGTAAATGAGTATTAGTTTCTACGATTGTTTGTTTAGCAACTATAGATAATTTTTTTCTTTCAAACCGATTGCCAATTGCTGCTGCAAACTCTAACAATTTTTGTGTAGCTAGTGGTAATCTTTGAATTTTATTCACCATTAACTCAACTACATTATCTGTGATATCTTGGATCTGGATTTTATCGATATCCCATTGCCATTTACAAGTTTTACCGTCGAAATATAATAGTTTTTCTGTATAAAGCGTTCGCAAAAACTCGTTAGTAAAAAAGGGATTACCCTGAGCTTTTGTATGAATCAATTGAGCTAAAGACAAACATTCTGCAAGCGAACATTTGAGGCTGTCAGCAATTAAACGATTGATATCGAGTAGGTGTAAGGCAGATAAATGGATAGAACTAACATTTACCATTTCCTCTCGTCTAATTTCCTCTAATATTGAAGTCAAGGGATGGGCTGTACTTATTTCATTAGAACGATAAGCTCCAATTAAAAATAAATAGTTATTCTTTTTTGCTGATAGCAGGGTTTTTATTAGTTTCAAAGAGTCTAAATCTGCCCATTGCAAGTCATCTAAAAATAAGATTAAGGGGCTTTCCCTGGTAAATATAGAAATAAAATTTTTGAAAACTAAATTGAAACGATTGCTTGATTCAAAAGCTGATAATTTATTAACATTTGGCTGTTTGCCAATAACTTTTTCTAGTTCAGGAATTGCCTCAATAATTACTTGGGCATTATTACCTAAAGCTGTAATTATTTTTGTTTTCCATTCTTGCAACTGTGCCTCACTTTCTGTCAAAAGCTGCCGTACCAAGTCTCCAAAAGCACTAACTATTGCACTGTAGGGGATATTGCGCTGATACTGGTCAAATTTGCCAGCAATAAAATACCCTTTATATCTTGTAATTGGTTGATAAAGAACTTGCACCAATGCAGTTTTTCCAATTCCAGAATACCCAGATATTAATACAGCTTCATTTTGATTTAGTTCAAGTTTTTGTTGAAATACGATACCCAACTTTTCAAAAGCTGTGAGTAATATTTTAATTTCTTGTTCTCGTCCATACAGCTTTTGGATAACTTGAAATTTATCAGAGACATCCGTTGTCCCTAGAGTAAAGTTTTGAATTAAACTATGATTTTCTAACTGCTCTAAACACTTTTCTAAGTCTGCTTTAATTCCTCTGGCGCTTTGATATCTTTCTTCTGGTGTCTTGGCTAGCAACTTCATCACTATAGATGAAAGCACTAGGGGAACTTCCGGTTGAAGTTTGCGCGGTGGTGTTGGTGTTAGCGCCAAATGACAATATACCAACTCCATGGCATCTTTAGTAGTAAATGGCAGCGAGTTAGTCAATAATTGATAAAAGGTTACTCCTAAAGAATAAAAATCTGTACGGTAATCTAGAGAGCGGCTCATTCTCCCGGTTTGCTCTGGAGATAAATAAGTTAAGTTTGCTTCTAAATTATTAGGGTTCTTGATAGTAGGATTTTCACTTATTAGAACTGTAGCAATACCAAAATCAATTAGTTTTAATTCGCCTGTTTGAGAATTAAAAACTATATTTGCTGGGTTAATATTTTTATGAATTATATCTAAACTATGAAGCTTTACCAAAACCTCAGTAATTTTAATTGCAATCTTTAAAAAATCTTTAAGGGCTAGTTTTTTCCGGCTAATAATTATGCTTAAAGATTCAGCACCAAAATCTTCAAAGATGATTACTAAGGTATTATTATACTTTTCTAGGCTGTAAGCTTTGACAACTCCAGGAATATCTAAAGAACTAATTAGTTCAAATTCTTGTTTATAAATAGCAAGGTGTTTTGGTAAGGGATAATCAAGCTTAAGAATTTTAAGAATGACTCTTTGACAATCGCTTTTTCGGATGCCTTGATAAACTAAGGATCGATCGCTCTCATAAATTTTGGTCTTGACTGTAATCCCAGAAATCTCTATCATAGTTGGCAAAATTTAAAGCAGCGTAACTGCAAATAGTCAAGCTTACGCTTATAAAGATAGATGCAAAATATTACTTAACTATAGCAAAATCAATCGCAGCGTCAATAAAGTATTAGTCACGAATGATGCTTAAAAGAGCTAAAAATTTTTCAGCATTCTTTAAAGATGCGAAAATGTTATTTCCAAGTTGCCACTGTTGATATAAATCTAATTTATTGCTAGTGAAAATCTAAGTTAGGTTGTATAAAGTAGTTCTATTTGAGTTAGGAAATGCTGACAAGGTAAATTTGGAGTAGAGACATTTGAAACTATAATCTTTTGGCAAAATTATCCTAGCTTGCCTAGAACTAACGTCCTAGGCTAACAGCTTCAGCCAACTAATAAATTTTTGCTTTCAACCCTCTAATCTATAAAGTTTAGACGCGACGCGGAACTAAAATTTTTATAGCAATAAGGAGTTGAGTATAGCAAGCAAAAGGCAGAACAATTCTGCTCTTAATTACTGCAAATAGCTTTGTGCTTCTTGAGCTACAGCTTGTACCTCATCTTTTGCTAAAGTTTCTAAAGTAGCACGAGCGCGATCGCCACCCAAATTATTCATAGCTTGAACAACTCGATAACGAATTTGCCAGTCGGTATTTGTAGCATAAGGAACTAATAGCTCCACAGCGCGGCTGTCTCCTAGCTCTCCCAAAGAGCTAATTGCTGCTGTTTGCACTAAATCGTTATCTGAACTTAGAGCTTCGCTCAGCAAGTCAAAGGAGCGCGGATCGCCAAGTTCCCCTAAAGTAGCCACAATACTAAACTTGACTAGCCATTCAGGAGTATTGTAATAAAGCTGCTGCAAGTCCTCAAAAGCTTCGGTAAGTTTTAAAGCACCCAAACAATCGGCGGCGGCGGCTTGTACGTCGGGTTCGGGGTCGTTGTGCAACCTTTCAAGTAACAACTCCAAAGACTTTTGTAAGTCTTGTCCGCCCAAGGTATCCATTTGACTTACCGCCGCATAACGAACGCGGGTATTGCGATCGCCAGTTGCAATTTGGGCAAGTTCAAAGGCAATTTTCTTATCTTCTAGTTCCCGAATTTGATTTACCGCCCGCAATCTGTCGCCCAAATCTTCTGAGTTGAGCATTTGCTTAATAGATTCAGAATTAGCACTCATTTAGTTTAGATGGTGAAAAGGATAATTTTATTCTTGACTTGCTGCCATAGCGCGGACGATATCACCGCGAGTTAAAATGCCAATTACAAGGTTATTCGCATCAACAACTGGTAAGCGCCGGACATCGCGATCGTGCATCAACTGAGCCGCTTCTTTTAGAGGTTTGTCCGCAGCTATAGCAATGGGATCTTTACTCATTACTTCGCCCACAGTTTGCCCTAAAGCCTTATGCAATTCCCGCTCGTAGGTAGCAGGATTTTGCAGATAAATTACGCTATCGAGAAACATAATGTAGGCAGGAGGAGTTACACCAGTTTGTTGCCACATCAAGTCAGTTTCCGAAATTATCCCCACTAAGCGATCGTCATCGTCAACTACGGGAAGCCCGCTTACTCGGCGCTCTGCCAAAATTTTAATGGCTTCATTTAGGGGCGTTTGGGGCTTAACGACGACAGGTGTAGGAGTCATCGCGTCAGCAACAGTGTTAGGCATTTTTTGGGCTGCTACTTGTTAAAAAACTTTTCTATTTTTATTGTAGAAAATAGCGGTAGCAAGCCCGATTTAATTTAATGATTATTACTACTACTGAGATCAAACGTGTTTCGATCGTTTCTTTGACTTGGGTAGCAAGAAAATTGCGTTAGCGTAGAAATGGATAGTTTCTTTTCTTAAATTGCCGTGTTGCCTTCCCGACTTGCTGCCAAAATCATTAGCTTATTAGTACTCAGTGCGTTGAGCGCCTGTGCAAATAGTCCAGCAGGCAATAACTTAGAGGGCTTGCTGAGCGCCGATCCTCGATTATCAGCAACAGAAAACGCCCAGAGCGATCGCCCGTCTCAGCCAACGCCTGGTTTACCTGCGGATTTTCCCATTTATCCTAATGCTCAGTTGCAAGCTGTTGTCCCCCCCACTCCCACGGCGAATACATCAACTATCTTGACTACGTGGGTAAGTCCCGATGCGGCTAACAGAGTTACAAGCTTTTATCAAAACGAGTTACAAACTCAATCTTGGCAAATTGACAGCCAGCCTACAGAAGCAAATAACGCTTTAATCGCTCGTAAAGACGATTTGCAAGTAACAATCGCAATTCAAGATCCAACTCCAGGAGCTACACAATTTACGATTGAGTATGTCCGTAATGCTAATTCAGCCCAAGCTACCCCTGATTCAGAGGTAGCACCATCCCCCCAAAGTGGCGATTCAAACTTCGTTGGACCTGTAGCCCCCTCGTCCCCTGCACCAAGTCCAAGTATAGATTCAACTCAAATATTTACAGATATCGACCAAGCACCCCAACAATTGCGCCCTTATATTAAAGATCTAGCTGCATTGGGTGTATTGTCGCTGCCAACTCCAGGCAATAAAACTAACTCTAGTTCGCAATTTTACCCAACAAAAACTATTACTCGCCGTGAATACGCCCGCTTGCTATTTGCTGCCAATAATCAAATCAATAGCAGCCGTCCGGCGCTGCAAATTCGCGAAGCAGCAAAAGAGAACCAAAAGACCTTTCAAGATGTCCCACCAAGCGATCCAGATTTTGCGGCAATTCAAGGATTAGCTGATGCTGGCTTAATTCCGAGTGCTTTATCAGGAGATAGCAGCGCTGTATTATTTCGCCCTAATGCGCCTCTAACCCGCGAACAGTTGATTGCATGGAAGGTTCCTTTAGATACCCGCCAAGCCCTGCCCAATGCCTCGGTAGATGCCGTAAAAGATAGCTGGGGCTTTCAAGATGCTGGCAAAATCGATCCTAAAGCTTTACGGGCAATTTTTGCAGACTTTCAAAACAGCGATCGCGCAAATATTCGCCGCGCTTTTGGCTACACAACCTTATTTCAACCCAAAAAGTCTGTCTCCCGCGCGGAAGCTGCTGCCGTTTTGTGGTACTTTGGCAACGCTACAGAGGGCTTGTCGGCGGCGGAAGTATTGCAAATCCAAAATTCCCCAGACAACAGTACGCCAACATCAGAACCATCTCCGCAATAATTAAAATAGGATGCTTGGAGCTAAAAAATAATTCTAAACACTTGGTATAGTTGAAAAAGTTTAAGTATTTTTGCTGTCAGTTGCAAAAAACCAGCGCGTATTTAAGCTTGATTCGGTGAAAACACTAGGCAAATTTAGGACATTTCTCTGTATGCAAAAACAATTTTTGGCTACAGGTATTGTTTTTCTATCTTTTTTGTTTCCGTTACGAACATTTGCGGCAAGCTTCACAGAAATGTATGTTTTTGGCGATAGTCTATCCGATACAGGCAATTTGTTGGCTGCAACGGGTGGTTTGCTTCCTCCTAGCCCGCCTTACAGCGAGGGACGAGCTTCTAACGATCGCCTATGGATAGAATATTTGACTGAAGACTTGGGTGCAACTACTACGAATTATGCTTTTGCTGGTGCAACTACAAATAGCGATAATACATTTGTCCCAAGTTTAATTGGACTAGAACAGCAAATTACTAATTTTCAAACCACTAATTCTTTTGCCAACCCCGAAGCTTTGTATGTAGTTTGGGCGGGTTCCAATGACTATCTTGGCGCAGGAGTTACTGACCCTAGCGTACCTGTGGGTAATTTAGCAAATTCTATTACTACCCTGGCGGAGTATGGTGCTGAGAATTTTTTAGTAGTTAATTTACCAGACTTGGGGCAGCTTCCCGCTACAAGTAGTAGCGATCTTTCCAGTAGTCTTAGCGCTTTAACAGCAGCACATAATACTGGTTTAGACACCGCACTTAATAGCTTGAGCCTGAGTTATGGCATTGATATCTACGATCTTGATGTTAGTTCGCTATTTGCAAATGCGATCGCAACTCCAGAATCATTTGGGTTTACAAATGTTTCTGATGCTTGCTTAAACTTGACTGCTTCTATTATATGTTCAAACCCAGACCAATACCTATTTTGGGACGATTTACACCCCACAACGGCGGCTCACGAACTAATTGGCGACTTAGCCTCAACAAGGTTAAATTCTCAACCAATTCCCGAACCTAGTAGCGGGCTGGGGATATTAGCCTTTGGAGTATTGGGCTTTGGCGCGATTGCTAAACGCAAATCAAAAAAAACAACTCTCACCCGCTAGTCCATTGAGCAATAATTTTTTGAACTACGACGAGCTATTTCTGACCATTGAGGAATTAGTTATGCACCATTCTCCGAGTGGTGTGGAAATAGAAATTAATCAGCTATTGCTGCGCCGCTTTGCGGAAATTGGGGTAGAAGTTTGGCAAGACAAAGCCGATAATATTATTGCCAAAATTCCCGGACGGGAAGCCGGATCTATTGCCATTACAGCCCATAAAGATGAAATTGGCGCAATCGCTAAAACTATTGAAGCTGATGGTAGAGTATCCGCCCGCAAATTAGGCGGCTCTTTTCCTTGGGTGTATGGCGAAGGCGTTGTAGATTTACTCGGAGATCGTGCCACTATTAGCGGTATTCTTAGCTTTGGTTCGCGCCACGTCTCCCACGAATCGCCCCAAAAAGTTCAGCAAGAAGATACCCCCGTGCGTTGGGAAGATGCTTGGATTGAAACTAAATGCACGCCTGAAGAATTAGAATTAGCTGGGGTACGCCCTGGAACTCGCATTGTAGTTGGCAAACACCGCAAGCGCCCAGTGCGATTGAAAGATTATATTGCTAGTTACACTCTAGATAACAAAGCTTCCCTTGCGATCTTGCTGGCGTTGGCAAAAAACTTAACTCAACCAGTTTTTGATACTTATTTAGTCGCCTCTGCCAAAGAAGAAGTAGGCGCAATTGGAGCGCTGTATTTTAGCGGACAGCAACGATTGGATGCCTTAATTGCTCTAGAAATTTGCCCTCTAGCACCCGAATACCCTATTGAACCTGGAGCTATACCAGTAATTTTGTCTCAAGATGTTACGGCATTTACGACGAAGGCTTAAACGCCCAACTGCGTCAAGCTGCCCAACAGCTAAATATGCCCTTACAACTAGCGGCAATTAGTGGCTTTGGCAGTGATGGCTCTATTGCCATGAAACTAGGTCATGTCGCCCGTGCTGCGTGTTTGGCATTTCCGACCCAAAATACTCACGGGTTTGAGATCGCCCATCTAGGAGCGATTTCTGCCTGCGCCGAGCTACTCCAGGTTTTCTGTGAAACTCAATAGTAAACTTTGTGTTGACTGACTTGGAGGGGCAAAAGCCTTGTATGACTGGAGGTTGGAGTCTTAAAAACCTAGGGAAGATAAGAATTTAAAGCGACCATTGAGCTATACCTATGTTCAAAATCTTAAATTGATATTAAATTTATATAGAATTAAATCTAATACATTGTTATACTAAGTTGCGGTCAGAGGTAGTATTTGAAGATGAGGGAAGAAAGTCATTGAACGCAGGCGCTCACTATTAGAAGAAAGTTCAAGTAAGCCTTGGCAAAGTACATCTTCTACCTGTTCAAGG